>CALGBT010000530.1 GCA_937884235.1 uncultured Pseudomonadota bacterium | reverse complement strand
CTTGCTCAGCTCGAGGCGCTTGGTAGTGGTCCGCTTGTTCTTCACCGTAGTGTAGCGGCTCACGCCCGGCAGACCTGACTTACGACAGGTCGTGCATTCCAAATGTATGATCACTCTAGCGCCTTTCTTCGCCATTGCGAACTCCTCAAAAAAGAGGCCAGGCAACCCTTAGGTAACCCCGCCCGGTAAGGCATTGACGCCGCGTTATTCGATAATGTCGGTAATAACGCCAGCGCCGACGGTCCGGCCGCCTTCACGAACGGCAAACCGTGCGAGCTTCTCCATGGCAACCGGGTAAATCAGTTCCACGTTGAAGTTGGCGTGGTCGCCCGGCATAACCATCTGACGATCGCCTTCCAACGAAATCGAACCGGTGATGTCCATGGTCTTCATGAAGAACTGCGGACGGTAACCGGAACGGAACGCGGTGTGACGACCACCCTCTTCCTTCTTCAATACGTAGACTTCTGCCTTGAACTTGCGGTGAGGAGTAATCGAACCCGGCTTGGCGCAAACCATGCCACGGTCAATTTCCCGCTTGTCCACGCCACGGAGCAAAAGGCCGACGTTGTCGCCAGCGATGCCCGAGTCCAACGTCTTACGGAACATCTCGACGCCGGTGCAGGTGGTCTTGCGGACTTCCTTGCGCATCCCGACGATCTCGATTTCCTCGCCAGTCTTGATCATGCCACGCTCGATACGGCCAGTACAAACGGTGCCACGACCCTTAATCGAGAAGACATCTTCAACCGGCATCAGGAAGGGCTTCTCAGTCTCACGCATGGGCTCAGGAATGTACGTATCCAAGGCCTCAAGCAGATCAATAATGCCCTGATTGTCAGGGTCGTCGGCCGTGTCCGTCTGCAACGACTTATACGCAGAACCCTTGATGACGGGAATCTCGTCGCCGGGGAATTCGTATTTGTCGAGCAACTCGCGGACTTCCATCTCCACCAACTCCAGGAGCTCCGGATCATCGAGCAAGTCGATTTTGTTCAAGAAGACAACCACTGCCGGCACGTTCACCTGGCGAGCCAGGAGGATGTGCTCACGAGTCTGAGGCATAGGACCATCATCGGCACCAACCACCAGAATCGCGCCGTCCATCTGCGCCGCACCGGTAATCATGTTCTTAATGAAGTCGGCGTGGCCCGGGCAGTCAACGTGGGCGTAATGCCGATTCGCCGACTGGTACTCCACGTGGGAAGTAGCAATCGTCAAAATCTTCGTCTCGTCACGACGGCCGTGCGCAGCCGAGGCCTTCGCAACTTCGTCGTAGCTGATGAATTCAGCCCAGCCCTTCTTCGACGCAAACATCGTAATTGCGGAGGTCAGGGTCGTTTTGCCATGGTCAACGTGGCCGATTGTGCCAACATTGACGTGGGGTTTTGTTCTTTTAAATTTTTCCTTCGCCATGATGTTCCTCCTTGATGAACCGCGCTTAGGAAACCTCGTTCAAAAAATCCAATTCGGAGCCTACGATCGGTCTTGAACCGATGACCTCGTCCTTACCAAGGACGTGCTCTACCTACTGAGCTACGTAGGCCCAAAAACAAAGTGTGCTGCCAACTTCAACTAACCAGGAGCGGGAGACCGGGTTCGAACCGGCGGCCCTCAGCTTGGAAGGCTGATGCTCTACCAACTGAGCTACTCCCGCAGCCAAAGAACGCAACAGGGTGGCGGGGGGTGGGCTCGAACCACCGTAGGCTGACGCCAACAGATTTACAGTCTGCCCCCTTTGACCGCTCGGGAACCCCGCCACTGGTACTGCAAACTTGCCAAAGAACAAGCCCACCGGAGCTGGCGAGGGGACTTGAACCCCGAACCTGCTGATTACAAATCAGCTGCTCTACCGATTGAGCTACGCCAGCATCATTTCAAGTGCCCGAGAAGGAGGACTCTTTGCAGGCCGTGCGGTTCTACCGTCCAACCCTGGGGTTGTCAAGGTTTTTTTTGTCGGCCCACTGGTAAAACAGAACCGCCGCAAAGCCAGCCACATTCAATGATTCAAATCCTCCCGTCAAGCCGATTTGGCTGTCACACGACCTCGCTACCAGAGGTCGCATGCCACTACCTTCGCTACCCAGCACCAGGCAAGAGCGCGGCGCAAACACTTCCTCGGACAGCTTCGAAGAACCCGCTGGACTCGTGCCGTAGACCCAGAAACCCGCCTCCTGCAACCGCCGCAGCGAACGGACGAGGTTGGTCACCCGGGCCACCGGCAGCTGCATTACCGCCCCCGCCGAGCGGCGCACCACCGTCGATGAAACCGGCGCACTGTTACGCTCTGGCAAGATCAACCCAGCAGCACCGAAGAAGACCGCCGAACGGGCAATGGCCCCCAGGTTACCCGGGTCGGTGACCCCATCCAGGGCAACTAGCAACGCGGTCTGAGGCAGGTCTGCCAGCAGATCGTCCAACTCAACATAGGGATATGGCTCCAGCATGGCCAGCGCAGCACGCGCCTCCCGGCCGCCATGACGCACCAACTCGGTGCGACCAACCTGACGACAGGCAATCCCCGCCCGCTGAGCAGCCCCGGCCAACTTCCCCAGGCGACCGTCGCTACCCTCCACAAGAATCTCACGAATCAATTTCGGGGCACAGTCAATGAGATCGCCAACATGGGCGATGCCATGGGCGAAGAGTGGTTCTTCTGCGCTCACGCCAGACCCTTGCGCTCCTGCTCGATCTGGCGAGCCACATAATCCACTACCTCCGCAACTGGCAGATCCAGCTTCTCCCCGGTGCGCCGGCACTTCACTTCGATCTGCCCCTCTGCCAGACCTCGGGAACCAACCACGATCTGGTAAGGAAAACCAATCAACTCGGCATCCGCGAATTTGAACCCCGGCCGCTGCGGACGATCGTCAAAGAGCACGTCGATTCCCCTGGCCTGCAACTCCGCATAGAAAGACTCGCTGGCCTCAACCACCGCCTCATCCTTCATCTGCAGAGCCAGCACCGCCACCTCAAAGGGAGCCAAAGGCACCGGCCAGCAGATCCCCCGGTCATCATGGTTCTGCTCAATGGCCGCCGAGATAATGCGCGTAACACCGATGCCATAGCAGCCCATCACCACTGGTTGCGGTTTGCCATTCTCACCGAGTACGGTACAGGACATGGCCTCGGAGTACTTGGTCCCCAGATAGAAGATGTGCCCAACCTCGATGCCACGGAAGAGCGAGTACTTCCCATCCGCACAGTTGGGGCAGTGATCGCCATCAACCGCGGTACGCACATCGATAAACCGGTCCACCTTGAAATCGCGGCCCTGATTGGCATTGGTCAGGTGATGGGCATCCCTGTTGGCCCCCACCACCACGTTGCCCAAACCCTGCACCCCGAGGTCTGCCAAAATCGGGATCTTTTCGGCCAATCCCACCGGACCGGCAAAACCGACCACGGCCCCGGAGACACGCTCCACGGTGGCATCATCCGCAAGTGATACCTGGTCCGCACCAAGGGCCCGGCGCAGCTTCACGTCAGATAGTTCGTGGTCGCCTCGCAGCAGCACGGCAACAGGTTCATCGTCCACCAGGCAGATTAGAGTCTTGACCACCTGGTTGGTTTCAACCTGCAAGAAGGCGGCCACCTCTTCAACGCTCTTCTGATCCGGAGTGGGCACCTCCGCCAGTGCCAGCGGCACGGGCAACGTTGCTGCCATCGGCTCCGGAATAGGAGCAAGTTCCTGATTGACGGTGAAATCACACGCCGGGCAATTCAGAACGTAGTCTTCCCCGGTTTCCGCCACCACCTGGAACTCATGCGACATGGAACCGCCGATGTTTCCAGTATCCGCCTCCACCACTCTGAAATCGAGACCACAGCGACCGAAGATCGCCGTATAGGCCTTGTACATAAGCTGATAGTTCTCTTTGGCGGCAGCCTCATCCACGTCAAAGGAGTAGGCATCCTTCATGATGAACTCACGCCCGCGCAAGAGCCCACCACGCGGCTTGATCTCGTCCCGGAACTTCGCCTGAATCTGATAGAGATTGATAGGCAGGTCACGATACGAACGGACATCCCGCCGAACCAGATCAGTAATGACCTCCTCGTGGGTCGGTCCAACACAGAACTCACGGTCGTGGCGGTCCCGCAGCCGCAACAGCTCAGGACCGTAGTACCCCCAGCGACCGGATTCCTTCCACAACTCAGAGGGCTGCACCGCCGGCAACAGCACTTCGATGCCGCCGTAACGGTTCATTTCTTCACGGATAATCTGCTGCACCTTGTGCAACACCTTGACGCCCAGGGGCAGAAAATCATAGATGCCCGCGGCGAGCTGCCGAATGAAACCCCCACGAATGAGGTAGGAATGGCTCGCCAGCTCAGCGTCCTTGGGCGCCTCTTTCAAGGTCGGCATGTGGTAACGGGAGACTCTCATGGGTTGAATACCTCACGGCGAAGTTTACTGGAAACGAGAGTATAGAGTGTGAATTAGAAAGTGCAACCGGGATGTGGCCTAGCCCTCGGGACTATCAGAGAAGAGCAGGGAGCCGTACGAAGAGTAGTCATACTCGCTGTGCAGACCCATAATGAGTTCGAGCAGACCGACGATCCGCTGCAGCTCACCGGCACCGTCTTCGTAGCTGATCTGCAATTCCTCGATGCTCCCAATCTTGGCCAACTCTTCGTTAGCCTTCTGCACCAGATGGTAGGCAATGTCGTGCTGGGACTCTTCCCCGACCTTGAAGGCGACAAAGGTCTTGCCGGTCATGGGATCGGTGAACTCGGCCACCTCGGCATCTTCTGGCAACTCAATTTCAGACTCGTGGCCCTTAAGGAAGATGCGGGTAGCATCCATGAACCGCCGGTCATAGTCATTGATCATGAGGGACATGCCAAAGTAGGCAGCCAGCATGGGGATTCTATACCAGGTGGTCACGAAGTCATAGTCGACTTCCTCGGGGAAGAGATACTGGCCATCTTTGCAGAAGTCGGGGTCATCCGCATTGCGGACATTCCGTAAGCGCAGGTGGTGCGGCTTGCCGTCATCATCCTCGACCACACAGGCTGCATAGTTCTCTGACCGGTGTGTCGTCAGTCCGCCCAGGAGGGTAATCATTTTGTCCGGGAAGAAGGTGAAGAAGCTGATGAGGTACTTGCGAGAATCCGAGCTCTCTTCAATGTTGAGGAAGTCGGTGGTCGGGTCGGTCAAGGCCTGGAATGCTGCCAGTCGGTCGAAGACCGCACCGCCGGAGATGGGGAAGACATCCTCGCCAATGATGGCCCAGCTGGGATACATTGGACGGGCCGAGAACTTCCCGTAGTCCTCTTCCAACACAAAGCGGTTGGAAAGATCATCATAATTGTAGGCCGTCGAGATCTCGTACTGGTCGGTCTTGTTATTGTACCCGTAGACGGCCTCGTACTCCACTGAGCCAGAGCTGCTGGGAATTGCGAAGACATTGATCAGCGTATTGAACGCCTCAGCCGAGGCCATGGCGCCCGAGAGACCGCCGTTGATGTCCTCTTCCCAAGGCATGCCGAATTGCTTCTCCCACCAGTCGCCGCTGTTGAAGCGGGCATACTCGATGCCCCACCACTGGAACTGCCTCTTGAGGCGGCTGAAAGCCCAGAAAATCCGGTTAGAGTAGTTGCGGTCACTGAAGAGGACACTGCCTCGCCACCGACCCCAGAAGGGCCAGTACCACCAGTAGTCATCCACGCTGTTACGGACGATCTCGAAAGCATCAGCACCTTCGTCCCAGACGTCACAAGTCGGCGTCCGCGCGGCATATTCGTCCGAGCAGAAGCGGTACGGAACTTCCAGCATGGTGGGCGGCGAGCAGTACATCGCACCGGTTTGCGAACGACACTCGGTGCAACTGGGGCAACCGCCGCCACCGGCGCAATCGGCATCAGCAGTACACTTGTCGCCACGCAGATCATCAAAGAGCACATCCTTGCGTGCGTAGATCTTGTCCACACCCTCCAAAACGTTGGGTATCTGGGTGTAGTGAACCCGCTTGAAGAGCGTTTCCAGGCGGTCCGAGTCGGTGCGTACGGGAGCTGGCGAAAGAGTGCCGCCGTCATCTTCCGGGTCGACTGTGTATTTCAGCCAGACCTTGTTAATGTTGGTAATGACCTGTTGAGATGCGTCGAAGACCTCGATGATTCCGCCATACCCGAACTTCACCGCGGCGATATCGTAGAGACCCAGGCCCTGCCACTGGCTGTTGATCTTGGCACCATAGTCCATGATCGAGGAGTACTGGTAACCACGCAGGCCCAACAGCTTCTGATAGTCAGTTTCCTGGGACCAGAGGTCCACGGGTACGTAAGTCTCCCCGTCGGCGGCCTTGGCCACCTTGAGATCCCAGAATTTCTTCTGGAAGTTCATGGCATCGCTGGAACCCTCAAAGTTGTGGCGCAGACCAACGGTATGGCCCACTTCGTGGAGCGCGATGGAGAGGAACTGTGCTTCCTTGAACTCCTGGACCATCTCCTCCCGCAGCGCTTCACCGATTCCGCGCACGAACTTCTGTGACTGGGCCACCTTCGGATCGGTGGTATCCCCGAGCCAAGGTGACGGCACCCAGTGCTCCATTTCATCGCGGTTCTCAGTGAACTGGATGGCATGGGAAATCTGCCAGCCCAGCTTCTGAACAGTACAGGTGTTGACCCAGTAATAGCCGGGATCGTAACCAGCCTGGTCGACGTACATGCAGGTATCGCCTGCGGCCGGCCGATTGGGGTCGTACTCTTCTTTCAGGAGATAGAGCGTCGGGGCCTCTTCTTCAGCAAGGAGTTGTCCGGCCTGCTTCTCTTTGCAGGGCTCCTTGACGATGCCAAAGTCATCCAGCTTGAAGGAGAATTCTTCGCCTTCACCCATGGCTGTCGTTACCGCATTGCAGATTTCACTGCTGTAGCGGTTCTTCCACTCCTTGGCCAGGGAGATCATGGCACCGTCGGCAAACTCGGCGCGGTACATGTTGCGCTTGGCATACTCCATCTGCAGGTTGCGATCCCGAGCGAAACCACGGTGGTTGGCCCAATTGCGCAGTGCCATACGCTCGTACTGCTGATCCGTCAGCGGACCACCACCTTCGAGCAACATAGCGGGGTCACGCATCATCCGCCGGAAGGTCTCGAAGATCATCGATTTGTCCAACTCAGGATTGCCCTTGATGATGGACATGCGCATGTGCGCCCAGTCCATATCCGACTTCTCAAAGCCAAAGTTCTTGACCCGCATCTGCACATTGTCGCTGATGAGGTTGCTGGCCAGATCTTGAGCCCCGGCAATGGTGCTGGGCGGCGGATTGGCACCAATGGCCAAACGCTTGGTCACGTACTCCTGATTGATGTCGGTGCCCGAAACCAGGGCTTTGTAGTCGAGGTACCCGGTCATCAATTGAACCATGTCCGCAGCCCGGTTCACCATCAGGTGCAAGTTGGGGATGTAGACATAGGCAGAGGAAGAGAGGATCTTGCCGGTGAGCGGGTCCATGGACGGCGGACCGTACCCCAGCAACCCATTGGCCGACGGCGGATTGACCGCCGAGAGGTAGCTGTACCGCAGATCACCCATGCGCTTGACATAGTCCATGTCGGCGCAGGCGGGGTGGTCAAAGGCGGCAACGGCCTGGCCTGCGGCGAGCGCAGCCTGAGCTTCGCTGTTGTTGTTCTCGCAGAGGACGAACATGCCACCCTGAGGAACCGCATCAACTCCCTTGTGGAAAGCAACAACTTCGTCAAAGGGCTTGGCCCACTCCCGCGCCAGCTCGTTAGCCGCCGGCACCAGATCACGGGGGAATTCCTCCGAGAGATAGTAGACAATGGGGACGGGGTTGGCGGCAGCGTAGTCCATGGTGCCATCTGCATTCAAGGCATGGGAATCCCAGATGTCAAAACGCGCCACATGGCGCTGCACACCCTGGTAAGTACCGTAGTAAAGCTCGTCGTAGACCTGACGCTCGGCCCGGAAGTAGCCGAACTTGTCCATGATCTGGTCGTCATACTGCCAGGGACGGTAATCGTCTTCCTGGTTGACCTTCATATACGAAGTGCGCGCCTTTACCTCTTCGGAACTGCACTCGAAGACGCCGCCAACGTAGTGCGGGTAGAAGACGCACATAGGCACATCAGAATCCCAGTAGACGTAGTAGACCTTCGGAGCCTGAAGAATGTACCGGGTTACATAATCCATGTACTCGGGAACACCATCTTCATTGCGGAAGATGCGGAACTGGTCTTCTTCGGGAGCTGCGTCACCTTCAAAGTTCGTGACATAGATGTCCGATACCGTGATGTCGCCTTCGAAGTAGTTCCGGAGCAGACCCGTTAGAGTGAACTCGTAGTTCGTAACGTCGTTGGTGCCCCAGTCCACGCGGATATACTCGCGCTCGTACCAGAAGAGGTCCGAGGTGTTCTCCTCGAGGACGTTGGTCTTCTCGCCCGTGGTCGGGTTGTAGCTGTACGTGACATCGAGGTGGTCCTCAATGGGATAGGCCGCCAGCGGGGCACCGGTGAAGACATAACGGGTCGGCTCTACGCAAACGGCTCCTGCGTGGGTACGGTCGGCCAGCAGGGTGCCGCTTTCGTGACCGCAATAACCATAGTTGTTCCCGGTCTGCTCACGACAGAACTCATGCATGCCGCCGCCGTCAGCCTTGCCCTTCTCACCATCGCAGGCGATGGTCGCTGAGCCATCCAATCCGGCCAGCGTCTTGCCTTCCGCAAACTTGCGGTCCCGCGCCTGGTAGGGGTTGGGCGTAAACTCTGCATCATCGCCTGCCAACCACACCAGATAGGGTTGGTCGGTATCAGACTTGAGGCCGATGAGCTGCGAATTGGCGGTGAATTCATAGGTCCGGTAGAAGATCAGGTGGCTCTCGGTAACCTCGAAAACCCCTCGCTCCGTTTTACCGGTATCACCCATGAAGGTGAAGAACGAGGAATAGGGCGCGTCAGTGGTCGTCATGCGCATGTACCACTCGCCTTCCAGGTCCTTCTTGTTGAAAATATCGAGCTGGGTTCGGTCGATCTCACCGACATCCTGGGCACATCCCCCGATGAGCAGAGGGACGGCAACCAGTGCAAACACCAGATTCTTGAAAAGGCTCATGGCTTTCTCCATTGTCTTCATTTCCCCCCTCCCTAGTAGTCCATCGCGCCGTACAGCTCCGTGAACGAGAGCAGCAGGTCGAGGGTTTCACGAGTTTCGGACAGGCGCTTACCCAGCGCTTCCTTGGCCAGCGCATCTTCATCAGATGAATCGGCATCAATGGCTGCCCACTCAGCCTTCAACTCATTGGCCTTGATGAGCAGGTCGTAGCTGGCGTTGATCCGCTGGTTATCGTAGTTCGTGGTACGAGCCACGTAGGTCTTCTTGGTCCAGGGGTCAGTGTACTCCATGGTCTCAATGGCGTAGGGGTTGTTGGGATCCGGATCATCCACCGCGAAACAACTGCCGTTGCCCTTCAGGCAGAGACGCAGGGTTTCCACGAAACCGTTGTCAAAACCAGATGGAATGAAAGCAAATCCGAAGAGCCCGTGGTAGGCCTTCATGGAGGTTGACTCGAGGCTGGTCTCCAGCCGCGTCATGCCTGCTCCCTCATTGGGATAGATTGGATCGTAGAAGTAGAGCTTGCCATTCTCCACGTAGGGGGCGAAATGCTCCCGGCGGTCGGTGAGGAAGCCGGCCATCATGTTGGTGATCTCAGTGTAGTAGATGCTGTTGAAGCCCACCGAGGAGCCAACACCCACATCCACCTGCTCGCCGAGGTAGTCGCCAATGAAATAGCCCAGGGCGTAGGTCAGCGTGGAGGAAGCCGCCAGCTTCTCCCAGAACGAACCGATGAAGGCGGCATGGTCAAAGTAGTAGTAGCCAGCCTGATCGTAGAAAGTCGTGTAGGGGAATTTACCCGGGCCGACCGCCACATCAAGTTCGCTACCGGCCTGGCCGGCATCAAAGCTGACGTTGACGAAACGCTCCGTCGGCAGGCCCTCGTCCATGAGCTTGTACGAGCCCGGTGCCGGCGAAAACATCATGTTGGCAAGAGCCCGTATGCCATATTCCGAATACATCTTCCAACGTCCGAGGAAGTGGTCCGAAGCAAACATGAAGGGCCGCAGGGAGTCTTCGTAGCCCCGCCAGCTCTGCCAGAACATGGCGTGGAAACGACCGGCATCTTCAAAGGGCGGAAGCCAGCGGCCCTTGATGCGGTTGTAGTAGCCCAGCGGATTGGCACCACGATAGGCGGCCCAGCGCTCCCGCTTGAAGGCGTCGAAGATGTAGTACTCCTGGATCTTATTGACGGAGTGGTCAAGAATCTCACCGAGATCGGCGCCAAGGTCCCAGACGTAGGTCTCAAGGGAGCCCCGCCACATATCGGTACGCATCTCATAGGAGACCCGGTGGTAGGTATTGTCCCAGAGCCCGCGGTCGTCACTGTTGAGCATGGTGTACTCGCCCAAGGCCTGACGGTAGGGAACAAACATGCGGTCCTGATTCTCCTTGAGCCCGACGAAGTCAGTGAGGAAGTAGAAGGGCGAGAACCAGTAGAAGTCGTTATAGAAGGAGGTATCCATGAAGATACCGGACAACCAGCCATACTTCGACCCGCCCCAGACGTCGGGAACCTCGGCCATCTCGGCGCGAATGCGGTCGGTATCCGTGTAAACATCCACCAACTCGCCATAACCGAAGCGAATCGCGGCATGGTCGTACTTGCCGATGCCGTTCAAGTCGAAGTTCACCGTGCCGCCATAGTCCATGATGGATGAGTACATGTACTCGGAGCGGCCACCTTCGATTTCAGCCTGAGTCTGCCTGATCCGGGGCGCAAAAGCCTTGACCGCTTCAAAGACGGTCTCCCGGGAGTCTATCCAGACGGAATTGCAGTCGCCATCTTCCGCACAGGCCTTGGACCCGTCCAGAGTGCATCGGCCCACCGAAGTCAGGCAGGAATCCTCCGTCAGACACTGACCACCAACCGGAATTGTGCCGGTGGGGCAAATGCCGTTGTTCGGAGTTGCCTTGACCTGGCAAATGCCCCAACGCTCAGCAGGCATCTTGCGGCAGCGGGCATCGGCGGCCACAGCCGCGCAGTCGCCATCAGCCTGGCAGTCGGTTACGTGGTCGCGATTACCCCAGCACCAGCCCTTGACTTCCAGGTGCTCATCAACACACACCTGGACCGTCTCGAGGGTGCCGCCTTCAAGATCGACTTCACGCTCCATGCAAGTAGTGCCCGGCATGCAGTCCGCATCCTTCTCGCAACGAATCCGGCAGGTGTCACCGTGGGGGCAACCCCATTCCGTCTCCATGCGGCAGACGCGGTATTCTTCTTCCCGAATATCGTAGTACTCGTCTTGATAGTTGAAGATATCCTTGGAGGCCGAGAAGTTGTGTCGCAGCCCAACAGTGTGGCCCACTTCGTGCTCGAGGACGCCATCCAGCATCATCTTGGTCATGTACCAGATCTGGCACTCGTCCTCGGTGAAGTCATACTTGTCCCAGCCGTAAACCTTGAGGTTGGCCGGCACTTTGCACCAGGCCTCGACCCGGATGGCCGTAGCGTAGACGTTGGGTTCGTTCATGTCGGCGGCGTAGTAGTTATGCTCGGCCAGTTTCGCGAGGCGCGCCTGATCCTTCTTAACCGCGGCGTCAGACATCCAACTCAAGGGCGAGATGGATGCCATCTGCTCCGGAGAGAGCGCATCGGCACCACCCAGGCTGCCGTTGGCCAGCAACTTGACCTCTTCGTTGATGAGCAGGTCTTCGATCCATGTTCCCTTGACCCGGCCAAACCGCTCGGAGAGTTGCTCCTGTCCCATGCTGGGGGACATAGACTTGGTCAGGTGCTCACGAGCTTCCTTGGGATCAAGAATCTTGCGCACGAGGCTTTCGTTGGAGAGAAGCTGCCGCAAGTTATCTTCTTCTTCCGGCGTGAACCAGAAACGAGCGAGGGGCTTGACTACCTGCTTGATGCGCTCCAGCCGGCTGTTGTCCGGCAACGGCGCATAGAGACTGCCCGTCCGTTCCGCTTCCGCCTTCTTGTTGTCCAGGTAGTCGCGAATGTACTTACCGGTCATGACATCGACCTTGTCGAGCTTGCCCACGGAGAGATCCAGCAGGTCCTTACCGTAATTGCCATAGCCGATCATCGGGGCGCCATAGATATTGGCGATACCGAAGTAGACCTCACCGGTATCCGGGTCCGAAGCGTTGGGGCCATAGCCCAGCGGTGAGCTGGACTGGTCCTCGGAGATCCAGTACATGGAAGAATAGCGGATATCACCGTGCTTCTTCAGGTTGGCCGCACCTTCCACCTCACCGCACGGGTTGTGCCACTCTTCAGCATCGTCCTGATACCAGTAACGGCAGTCGTTGAGGAGGGACTTGTCGCCCCGCTCCTCATCGGTGCAGAGGTCACCGGTGTAGATGTTGTCGCAGGCGAGGAACATGTCAGGCAGAGAACTCTTGATCTCTTCCACTCTGGCCATGTCAGCGGCTGTCAACTCCGGGGCCCAGCCCGTGCACTGGCCAACACCCTTGTGCTGATAGCAGGTAATATTGCCAGCATTGCCAGCCGGCATCACCACAACGCGGGAACCATCCTTGGCGAGGTGACCGTATGGCGTGGACTTCCCAAAGGTGACATTGCGGGCAGTCAGAGCTCCGCCCACGGAGAAGTCCAGGGCACCACCACCGGGAACGCCATGCACAAAACGCATGCCGCGGTACTGTAGTTCCTCCTGCGGCGCTTCGTTGTGCAGGAGGGTCGCCTTCTTGTCGTCACCGACCAGCGCCAGAGTGTGGCTCGTCTGTCCGCTCAGATGCACGAAATTGAAGACCCCCACGGCCTGCTTGGAGTCAACGTCGATGAGGGTGAAGTTCCAGGTCACATCCATGGGCTTGTTGTCGGGGTCCAGGGGCAACGTCACCGTGCAACCCGGAGTCCGGAAGAGCTCGGCACCGACATACGAGAAGACCATGTCCGAGCCATCTACGTTGGTGCAGACCGACTCGTTGTTGGCGATGAGTTTGACCTTGCCCACAAAGGGATTGAGGTGCGCAAAGTTGATGCGGACGTCTCCGGAACCGGTGAAGACATAGTCGTCATCCACGCCCCGCAGGAAAGTGGTCTTGCCCTGACCCGCACCGGGGTCGGGCAGATAGTACAGCGCAAAAGCGCCGCGGTTGGTGATGGTCTCTTCGATTTTGGCCCATTCCGCCGCCACCTGGGGATCGCATTCGCCCCCTTCAACCGTGCACTCGTGGCAGAAATCGTTGAAGCACATTTGCCCGTAGTCACAAGGATGGGTCTTGTTGCACAGAAGGGGACGTACACACTCCTGGTTGGAGCCGCACTTGTGGAATTCCTTGCCCGCAACTCCGGTGAAACCAAACTGGCAGGCCTTCTCCTCGGCTTCCGTGGCCGGATCGCAGTAGCGCGGCCGCTGGTCATCGAAGAACTTGTCAAGGAGCGCCCCGGCGGGCATGCAGTCCTCGTTGGTCTCACAGTACTTCGTGTTCATGAGACCCTTTTCACTCCACAGCTGCGCCCAGGCAACGGTATCCTGGAATGGTGCATTCCAAGACTCAGCGGTCTCGTAGCAGGAGATCTTCACGATGTCGGGCCAATTTGGGGAGATCCAGTATTTCACCGGCTTCACGCCACGTTCATGGACAGGGGTCGGGTCCCAGGTTACGCAATGTCCCTTGGAGAACCAGCCTTCGTCCAGCCAGCAATGGGTCTGCCCATCGTGGAGGCCTTCGCAGTCGTTATCTTCGGAGCAGGTGTACTGGGCCCCATTCTCGTCCAGCAGGTCAACGTTGGTGCGAGAGTTGGTCCACAGGTTCCAGCGCTGGATGAGATAGATCTTGGCCGCGTAGTTGAGCCCATGATCTTCGTCATATCCGTAGCGCTCGGTAAGGAAGTAGCCGAACTCGGACATCCAGGTGGCCTGGTCGTAGAACAAGGGAACATAATCGTTGTTGGGATCCACCTTCATGAAGGAGTGGCGCAGCTTCACCACTACACCCGCACAGTCGGACGGAGCCACCATGTAGATGCTGCACGAATCCGGTGAACTCGGCTCGACGTACAGTTTGGTCACGAAGTTGATAGAGTCCTCCGTACGCTCAAAAGCATCAGGATTGTCCTCTTCGTACTCCTGGACGTAGTAGTCTACCGAGGAGGAGGTCGAGCCAGCGATGAACATCAGGTCCTTGATAACGTTGGAGGACCAGTCCACCCGCACATACTCCCGCTCAAACCACTTCTTGTCCGTGGTGTTCTCGACGATGATGTTACTCTGGTCGCCGGTCTGAGCGTTGTACTGGCGAATAACGTCGAAGTGGGATTTGATCTTGAATGCCGCTACTGGTTGGCCGACATACATCTCAACAAACTCGCCGGCTTTGCCCTCTTCCCAGTAGTTGCGGATCTTCTTGGTATGCCAGCCCTCCTCGGAGCCATGCACATAGAGCTCGACGGTGGGATAGACAACGAGGAAGTCCTCCTGGATGTCGAAGATGATCTTCGTCGGTCCGGGGAAGTAGGCCATCTCCCCGTCAAAAGTCAACGGCGAGGGAACTGGCGCTTCGGTGACGGTTGTGGCGTAATACCAAATGCCCATGAAATCGGCCTTGCGCAGCTTGTCCGGCTTGGTGCGATCGATGTCCCCCACCTCGGTGGCGCAAGACAGGGTCGCCAACATCAGGACCGCCAGCAGCAATCCCCATCCCCTGCGAATTATCCCATGCTTCATCAGGACTCCCTCCGTTATATTCCCAATTCGATTTTCAACATCTCTTCGTGCGTGCATGATCATTCTATTTCCCCCGCCTAGTACCGCCCGCCAACGCTCAAATAGACCGAGGAGTTGTTGCGGTGGTTGTTGGAGAAGTTGAGGAAGGGGAAGATGAAATCTTCATTGTTGGCCGACTTCGGGGCCACCATGGTCTGGGTCCCCAGCGACAGCGTGAGGTGATCGTTGACCTGGTAGGAGATATCGAGCAATCCCATCTGGGACTCCCGCATCCCACGTCCGGCATCGGCATACGCACCGGCCAGATCATCGTCTTCGTAGGTGTTGTAGGTCCATGCATGATTGAAGCCGTACATCGCCGCCAACGAGATCTGGTCAGTGATATTCCAACTGACCAGGAACTGATTGCCCACCCCGAAGCTGGTGTTGTTACCGCCCGTGGCCACCAGATCGGTGGTCAACTGCTCGTTGCCATCGAAATGGGCCAGCACCACGTGATCCCCAACCTCGGACTTGTCAATGACCGGGGAAGTGTAACGATTGAAGTTCTTGGAAAAAGAGACGCCGTAGGCCAGATAAACCGGCCCGATGACCTTCGAGAGCGAGAGGTTGGCCCGAGACGAGAAGTACTGGGACCGATACTGACTCTGGATGCTCGTGGGGAAGGTCAGGCTGACACCGCCCCGAACGCTGACGCCAACACCTGGTATCTTGAACAGCCGCATGTGATTGAGCGCCAGCGAGGTGTCCGACAGCAGCGTCCGGTTCTTGCTCGTCACCGCACTGTCGAAGTTCTCCACCAGCGACTGAGAAACCGAAATGCTGGCAGACAACTGCATGAGCGGCGTGATACGCCAGTAAGGCGACAACCCCAGACTGACGTCGTAAGAAGCCCGTCGCACGTGAGGATCCTCAACAAAAGTACCACCGCCCAGTGCCTGAGTCAGCGATACCGAGGCACCCAACGGGAACGGTTGGGTCCCCGCCTTGGACTCCTCAATGATCCGCTCCTCCTCCGTAATGGCAGGCGGCGCAGTTTCAATGTCCCGCTCCAGGGCCTGCGCAGGAAACGCAGCCCACAGGACCATCCACGACGTGACGCAAAGAATGACCCGTCTCAATTGCTCCTCCATCCGACCAATACTGCTGTCGCCGCATGAAAATCCACGTTCCGGCCTGTGCGCAGCGCGCACACCTCCCCGGAAATCCCGTACAGTGTGCATACAAGGTTTCCCCCGCGCAAGGAAAAAATAGGGAATAAATTCTCACGCACCCAGATGTGCGCAGCCGTTGGCGAAACGGCACTTTGTTGTTGCCAACTGCCAGCCACCTGTACTATACGAGCCCTACTTGCGCAGCAAGAAGAGGAGCGCCATCATGGTCAAGGTAATTCGCCCAGAAGAAGACCGGGAGACCGGTGACATCAGCCCCCAGGAATTCGAGAAGATGCTCGCCGGAAGCCTGGAGCCGGAAACCGTGCAGCCCGGAGAGATCGTCTCCGGAGAGGTCGTCTCCGTCGGCAAAGAATGGGTATTCATCGATATCGGCTGCAAGAGCGAGGGCATGCTCGGCCTTGATGAGTTCATGGTTGACGGTGAAGAGGAACCATCGGTCAAGGTCGGCGATAACGTCGAAGCCACCGTGCTCACGCTACGGGGCGGCATCCGACTCTCTCGCTCCTTACGCAAGTCATCCCAATCAGATGAAGTGCTCCAAGATGCCTACGAGAACCGCATCCCGGTTGAGGGAACAGTCGATGAGGTACGAAAGGGCGGCTTCGGCATCGCCATCGGTTCCGGACACAAGGCCTTCTGTCCCATCTCCCAGATCGACACGAAGTTCGTCGAAGAGGGCGAACCATATGTCGGCCAGTCCTATGACTTCCGCATCATCGAATACGGCGACGACGGCCGCAATATCGTCGTCTCCCGCCGAGTCCTTCTCGAAGAAGAACAGAAGGCCATGGCCCGCCAGACCCGGGACAAGCTGAAACCAGGCGTAATGCTCGAGGGAATCGTCAAGAAGGTCATGCCCTACGGCGCTTTCGTCGGCATCGGCGGCCTCGATGGCCTGGTCCACGTCTCCGAAATCTCCTGGGACCGCGTCGAAAATCCGGCCGATTACCTCACCGAAGGTCAGAAAATCACAGTCAAAGTCCTCACCTTTGACCAGCAAACGGACAAGCTGGCGCTCTCACTGCGTGAGGCTGGCGACGACCCTTGGAACGACGTCATCGTCCGCTTCCCGGAAGGCAGCTCGGTTACCGGAAGTGTCACCCGCGTCGAGCCTTACGGCGCCTTCGTGCGCATCGCCATGCTCATCCTGGCCTTCACCAACACCCTGGCCG
>CALGBT010000529.1 GCA_937884235.1 uncultured Pseudomonadota bacterium | reverse complement strand
ACCCGCTGTTGCCGTAAGCCACACAGGCCTGCCCAGCATCAATACCGTCAGTCCAACATTCAGTGTTCTTCTCACAGGGTCGGCAAAGGTCAACGTCAGTAGGCACGCACAAATAGACCTGGTCCGGACGGCTGGGCGTGTGTATCTCGCAGGACCAGCCAAAGGGACACTCGTCCACACAGGCCACCGTGCACTGCAGCCCGTCCCCAGTATCGATGCAGAAACCCGAGTTGCATTCGTCGCCCTTCTCGCAAGCATATCCGGCTTCGCCCGGCTGAGGCCCTTCGACGAAATCCGTCAGCGCATCCGCCGCATCGACAACCTCCGGAAACCAGAGTTCACCGCCCAAATCCACCGGCACCACCATGTCGACCACCACATCGCCAACAACGGTCTCAGCCACCAGCGCATCGACAGCATCCACACCAACCGGGTCCGAAGTCGCCGCACAACCCAGCAGAAGCACAACCAGACTCACAAGAGCCATAGCCCTGTCTTTCATACCAACCTCGATGTCTCTTCAGCAGTTCGCACCGGCATTGCCGACCTACCAACTATACGCCCCCCGCCCCACCCACGCAACGACCAACGGGTGGTGCCAAGAGATCCCTCGGCGCCCTTCCAGGCGCCCGCGGGATGACCCACCCAACGGGGCGCAGCCCCAGCGCACGGGAGCGCCAGCGACCAGCGAACGGGCGGCAACGCCGCCTTGCGAACGGGAGCGCCAGCGACCAGCGAACGGGAGCGCCAGCGACCAGCGCACGGGAGCGCCAGCGACCAGCGAACGGGAGCGCCAGCGACCTGCGAACGGGAGCGCCAGCGACCTGCGAACGGGAGCGCCAGCGACCTGCGCACGGCGGCCCCCGGCCGCCTAGTCTTCAATCAACGCGTCAAACCCATCCCCCGCCAAATCAACCCAGATGGGGTGCGTAAACGACAAAGACTCGCGGCCCGGATAGATGGGCCAGAGTCGGGCCTGCTCGTCATACGCCAGCACATGGAGCCAGGTGTCTTCCGTAAACTCGTAGCTGCCAGCAAATTCGAACCGCAGCACGTCCGTGCCGGGCTCAACTTCGAAGGTTTCAATGGTCTCGCCGTTGGCCACCAGGCGCACGGTTGACAGCGGTACCCAGTCCGCCGCCCGCACCTTGATCACCACATCCACGCCACTGCCGCCGGGGACCACCGTCTGGCCCAACCCCTGACCGTCCACCGTGAACTCGATGACCGGTGCGCTGGTGACCTGGCTGTCGAAAGCGGCCAGTGCTGCGTAGACCGCATCCTCGGTATTCTCTGCCGCTCTGATGAGATTACGCGGCTGTCCCGCCCACTGCGTCAGCCCATGCGAATCCGAATTGCCCGTGGCCACCTTGTTGATGCCCCGATTGAGCAGGCTGTACCAATCCACCAGAGTCTTGTTGAAAAGGTGGTTGAGGTCCTGGTTGGAATTCCAGACTTCCAGCGCATCGAAGTTCTCACTCCAATCATCCGGATGGAGAACTCCGGGACCCTGTTCCGGATCGTAGTCGATGGCGTTGAAGAAGGCTGTGCCTTCCCGGAAGTGGTTTATCTGGATCATGATGGCATGCATGTCGTCCCGCATCATCGCAAAGACCTCGGGGATCGTCTTAACCCCGGCCGATTCCCCCGCCTCGTCGAACTTCAGCCACGGCGCTTCAAAATAGAGCCCCGTCTTCGGCACGCATCCCAGGCAGTTGAAATGGGCAAAAAGCAACGAAACTTCCGACCCTGGAGAGTTGGTGATCTCGCCTGCCAGCCCCAATTCGGCCACCAGCGGGCCATAGTCCAGAAAGATATCGTGGTCGGTGCTGGCGAAAAACTGAATGCCCTCTGCCAGCATCCCCAGCACCCGCAACGTCGTGTGCAGCGTGCTGTCTATGCCCAGCCCAGAGTGGCTGTGCAGGTCGGCGGAAACCGTACCAGTCACATCCACAGTGGGTGCGATTTCACATGCTACTGCCACCGTCTCCCCCGCCACCGCCGCCGCATTGGTCCGGCAGAGCGACCAGAAAGGTCCCCGCGAACCCACCAGAGTGTACTCCCCGGCAGGCATGTAGAAGGCGTGCTCGCCCTTCTCGCTAACCGCGAAATTGACGATTCCCACCGTGGCCGCCGCGTCAAACCCGCCCTGCAATGTCAGCCGTCCGGGAATGGCTGTCCCGTCCGGCCCCGTCACGGTGGCATCAATGCGCGCGGGTGGCGGTACGACCAACTCCAGGGCCTCGGCGGCAGGCACCGTGAACTCCGTCACATTCTCTCCCAGGGCATCACCGGTGACGGTGACCGTGTACTGGCCTGCCGGTAGCTGAACGGCAAAGTCCCCGCTCTCGCCCGGGGCGACGGAGCCGGCAAACTCTCCGTCCTGCGAGAACTCTATGGCAACCGCGGTCAGCGGATAGCCGGGTGTGCTGATCTGGACGACCCCGGCCACCGGCTCCAACTCCACACCGGACTCCTGCCAGTACGGTTCGAGCACCGACGCGGAACGACCCGCCCCGACGTAGAGACAACGGTGAACGGTGCGACTCTGCCCCGGTGCCAGGTCATAGAAACCGTAAAGCACAGGGCTCAGCTCTTGCTCCTGGATGGCCAGAGCCATGGAGAGAGACGGTTCGGGGACCAGCAGATAAGAGGTCGCCAGAGTCTCAGAGCCGATGTATTCCAGGTCCTGGGCATTGAGCAGCTTACCGTTGTCGTAACCGACGCCGGCGCCAAAGAGACGGCCCTCATCGGAGGTGGACAGACCGTCCCCCAACGCCACCTTGATTGCCTCTGCGGTGCCATTGCGCACCGTCGTCCGGATCTCAAGGCACCGGGACTCCGGCCCCAGCACATAGTCAACCGTCACCTCGGTACCCAGCCAGGCCGTCTTGAGCACGCCGTCGATAACCGGAATGGGGCGGTCCGTACCGGTCATGCGGATGATGGCTTCGCCGTCACTGCCGTCAGCAAAGACCTCCACCTTTTCGGGCTTCACCCCGCGGAGGAAACCGACGATGGGAAAAAGTTCAGTGAAGTAGTCCTCGCCGCCCGCGGGAATCATGTCCAGAATACCGCCACCATAGTTGGCCCACTGAAAATTGTCCTCTGACCCGATGAGCGCGGCCAGATGCTTGTTCTCTATGCGCAGGTCACCGACTCGTCCGCGCGCACCGTAGCCGGGCATAAGCTGATCGGGCGAACTGACGAGGTAGGCCTCCACGCCGCTGGGCATCACCACGTCTGGCCCCTGGGCATCCATGGACTCAACGTCCTCTGCAGAAGTATCCGGCGCCGCCAACACATCCACAACCAGGTCCAGAGCCGGAGTCCCAGCATCGTCACCTTTGGAGCTGCCATCAGAACAACCGAACAGCAGCAGGAATGAAAGGAAGAGAAACTGTCCACGGATTGACATGTGCGACCTCCAGTAGGAAGCAATGGTAGCAATCAAGGGTCGCAACAATCAATGGTATCGACACTTGAGACCTGTTAGACTCAGCCAATACCCCAACCGCTGGAGGAGGGACCATGACTGCAGCCCATCGAAGAATCACCATTTCCGTGCTCCTGATACTCGCCTTCGCCCTGTTGGGGCTGGCGTGTGGAAAGGGGGCCGCACAGGACGACGGCAAGAAGGCCGCCGCAAAGACTGAGAAGAAGGCCGAGCAGAAAGCCGAGAAGGTCGCAGAACCAGCGGCAGAACCAGCAGCAGAACCAGCAGCAGAACCAGCGGCAGAACCAGCGGCAGAACCAGCAGCAGAACCAGCAGCAGAACCAGCAGCAGAACCAGTAGCAGAACCAGCAGCAGAACCAGCAGCCGCGCCCGTCGCCGAACCTTCGGCCGAACCCAGCGCCGCCCGTGAGGGTGGCGCCGCCTCTGAACCCGTCGCAGAAGTAAAACCCGCAACCGAAGAAGGCGCCCCGGCAGACCCGGCAACGGAAGCCACGCCCGAACCCGCCGCCACGGAACCCGAAGTCAAGCCCGCCGCTGAAGCGGGAGCGGAGCCCGACGCGGCAGCTGAAGCCAAGCCTGCAGCAGAGGAACCCAAGCCCGCGCCAGAAGAACCTGCGGCAGCCGAAGAGAAACCCGCTCCGACCGAGGAGAAACCAGCAGTAGCTGAAGAGAAACCCGCCGAGCCAGCCCCAGTCGAAGAGAAGCCCATCGTCGAAGAAGCCAAGCCGGCCAAGAAATCAGCACCGTCAACCATCAAGCTCGAGCGCTACCCCGGAGGGAAATCGGCGGTCACCTTCCCGCACAAAGCCCACACCAAGAACTACGGCTGCAAGAAATGCCACCACGAAGGCCCTGGACAAGCCTGTTTCGACTGCCACAAGAAGACCGACGGCGATGCCCCATCCTTCAAGAACGCCATGCACAAGTCCTGCAAGAACTGCCACAAGGATGACGGCGAAGGCACCGCTGCTCCGACCAAGTGCGCTGACTGCCACAAGTAGACGGCGCAGCCGCTACCTCCGAGACAGCTCCAACTCCATTTTCGACCAGTCGCACCTGGCCCCCAACCTCGCCAGCACCGCGTACAACCCGAAGCGAATCCGGAAGAGAAAGAGCAGCTTGCCCGGCAGGCGGAGCCGCATCAGCATCATCTTGTCCCGGGCAACCTTGCCAGTGGAGAAGTTCACTGATGCATCAATAACATGGGGGCCGGGAGTGAGCATCGGCCCGAAGAAACCGCGCAACAGCTTGCGGACATGTACGTACGCCTTGTCCGATTCGGGAACGGCCCCGCCCATGCGAGTGAACGCTGCCCGCACACGGCTCTCGTCATCGTCCATCACCGCATGCCCGAGTTCAGAGAAGATGAGCACGGAGTTCATGTCGAATTCACGCATACACCCGAAGTCATAGAGCACGACGATACCGCCCGCCCGAAAGGCATAGTTACCCGGGTGGGGATCTGCATGGAAGAGACCGTGCCGGTAGAGCGCACCAAAGTAGATGTCGAAGAGCGCGGCACCGACCCGATCACGGGTCTCCTGGTCAGGATCGCTGGCCAGGAAATCTTCGAAGGAATCCCCAGCCTCCCAAGAGCTGGTAAGCACCCGGGGACCGGACCAGGCCCCCTGTACTGCAGGGACGACTACGGACGGATGGGTGGCGAAGAGGCTGCGAAAGCGAGTCTGTCGCACCGCCTCCAACGCAAAGTCACATTCCTCCAACATTCGTACCCGTGCTTCCGCCATGAACTCCTTGGCTGATGCAGCCCCTGAGGGGACTATCATCCGAGCAAAGACCGGGCCGATGGTAGCCACTCGAAAGTCCGATTCCAGGGCTTCTCTGACGCCCGGATGGAGAACCTTGACCGCCACATTGGTGCCATCGGGCAACCGGGCTTTGTGTACCTGTCCGATAGAGGCTACCGAGTAGGGTTCCCGAGCCATGGCCGCCACCAACTCGGCCCCGTTCGCACCCAGGTCTTCCATCACGGTTTCCGAGATCCGGCGAAAGGCCGTGGGCTGCGATTGGGTCTGCAGCAACGAGAGTAGACGACGCATTTCAGGAGGCAGGGTATCGTCGATGTAGCTGAACATCTGACCAATCTTCATCGAGAGCCCCTTCAACTCGCCAAAGGTGCGGACGAGCTTCTCGATGGTCTGCATGTCGGCGCCCGAGAGCCCGCCCTCCCCCCGGCCCCGCAGTCGCCCCCCCAGCATCGACATCCCAGTGCCCAGCGCCACCCCCGCGGTGCGCGCTATCCTCCGCAATCCCCCCTGGGGGACTTGCTGCCTCTCAATACTGCGCAGCACTTCCAGAAACTCCTCAACAGTCTTTCTCTCATCTGTCATGCGCTGAAACTACACCCGACGGCTTCCTGCGGTCAACGGTCCCCTACCATCGCACCACCCGAATGCCCTCGAACACATGGAAGTCGCGCTCATTTCGTGTCACCAGCACCAGCCCATTGACCGCAGCAATAGCCGCAATCTGGCCATCAACAAATGGCGGAGTGATGCCCTTCGCAGCCAGAGTAGCCCGAGTCCGGGCGTGCCAGGTGGCGGCAACCGCGTCGTACGGCAAGAGGGGAATCGTGGGGGCGATCACCTCTTGCAGGTAGCTCCACAGTCCGGCCTTCCGCCTCCCCTCCGGCAGCCTCTCGACTCCGTAGACCAGCTCGTGCCAGACAACGGAGGCAGTGGAGATGAGTCCCTCGTTGTCCTGTAGCAGGGACATTGTCCGCGGGTCGGGGTGCGGCTTTTGCGGTTCGGAAATGATGTTGGTATCGAGCAGGAACTTGACGGGCCGGCTCACCGCTCCCTCCCAGTCCCCCGGTCCCGCAGCCCTTCGAAGAATCCTGCGTCCATGACGGCATCTGCCGCTAATGAACTCGTACTGAACCGGCGCAAAGCCTCTGAAAAACCCGCAGGACGAGCGGTCAGCTCATCGTACTCGGCAGCGGAAATCACCACCGCCACCGGGCGTCCCCGCCTGGTGATGTGCACATGGTCACCGGCTTCCACAATCCGCAGCAGCCGCGTCAAGTTATCCCGGGTTTCAGCAACCGAATAGTCTCTAGACACGCCCCACCTCCAAATGGCCATCTACATGGCTATCTTATAAATGGACGCGAGGCTCGTCAAGCGCGAACCGGATGGGCCACCCCTCCCAAGAAACAACAACCGCGCTATTTCCCCAGACCCGGGGAGCAGAAGCTGAATTCGCCCTGCGGCAACTCCTGCCGCAGGGGATAGAAGATCTCCAGAGTCCCGCCGGACTCGATGGTCGCAGGGTCGGCCAGAATCACTCCGGGACGCAGCTCAATGTCATGACCCTGCTTCTTCGCCCACTCTGCCAACTCGCCAAGAGCGCCAAGAATCTGGTGGTGATTACCCTCAATTGACATGGCAACTACGGTGCAGGGGCGCACCTTCAAGAGAGCCATATCTTCGCCACCCTCCGGCAAATCGTCAGGCCCAGTCACTGCATAGACCAGTTCGGCTGATGGCTCAGCACTGTCAACCATATCGGGCAACAGCATATCCAGTGCCACCAACGGACCCGTGGCCTCAGCCCCACAGTCCCTGGCGAAAGCAGCCAGCTTCTCTGCAGCCGAAGCCCATTCCCGCGGCCAGTGAGCGGTCATCTCGACACGGGCCGAGGCAGCCAGTTCCTTGAGGTAGGGGCCACTGGGGCGCTCCACCGGCGGGGGCTCGTTGGGCGGAGTCTCGGTCGTCCGAGCGTTACAAGCAGAGCACACAGCGAACAAGACCACCGCCACCATCAATCTCACCAACATTCGCCCCTCCTGATGACAGTTCATCTCTCATCTGCCAGACCTCTACGCTACATCTGACGGCCTCCCATGGTCAATGGTCTCGCTCGAGGCCCGGGGGTGCCCCCCGCGGCAGGCGAGGCATCGCCTCGCCGAGCAGGGGGCTGCGGCGCACCACCCGTGTCGTGTCTGGTCGTGTCAGGTCGCGACGGTCGTCACCGACGACGCCACGCGGCCCACGGCTCGCTACGCTGCCGCCGTGGGTACCTCTGTGGCCATGCCAATCGCACTGTGCTAGCCTCTGGAGATGAGGAGGCCAACATGAAGAACGAAGTCATCTTCGGGATACTGTTTGTGATCATGCTCGGCGTGCTGGGATACATGTTCCTGACGCGCAGCAGCGAAAGGGGACGTGGCGAGGCTCCGGTTGCGCCGCCGGTCAGAGCAGACGTCGTCGAAACGCCGCCGGCACTACCCCCACCTCCCGCACCGCCTCCGCCGGTCATGAATGAGACCGGTGAGCCCTTCCCCAGGGAGGTTGGACCGCGCCAGCGCCGAGCACCTGTGATGGAGGCTCCCGACGCCGCATCTCCGAAGCCGGACCCGGCCCCCGCAGCAGTTGCGCCTCCACCGCCCGAGGCACCAAAGCAACGACCGCATCCCGCCTCGACTATCTTCTTCAGCGACCGGGCTACTCCGCCGAAGCTGGTGCTGCGAGGCGAAGAGGTCCCCCCGGAGAAGTTGGACGAGATCATGGTCTGGGGAACCGACCCCGATTCCCTCAAAGGTTCCATTCAGGAACAGCACGAGGAGTTCGTCCGCTGCTACGATGCCTGGCTCGCCGTTGAGCCGAATCTGGCCGGCCGGATGAAACTGGGATTCACCATCGGCCGGGCTACCGAGGAGGATTCGCTGGCCTCAGTCATCGCTCTGGATGTGGTCGATTCGGAACTGGACCACGCGGTTTTCGAAGGATGCATCATCGGTGCCCTCCAGGACCTCACCTACGACCTCACCGATGGCAATATCGTCGTCAACTATCCATTGAATTTCCGCCGGGACGAAGAAGAATAGCCGCGGCTCAGTGCAGAATCCGGTTGCCTTCGCTGTCGAACCGCTGCGCGTAGACGCGGCAGTTGGTGCAAACATTGAGGACGTCCAAGTTCCAGACCACGATATAGCCGCCATCAGCGTAACCGGCCACGGACGGGGTGCGCTTCTTCCCCGGCAACCGGTCCACCCGCTCCTGGATACCGATAGGCCCGTCGGGCCCGACCCGCCGCTGGTAGATGTAGTTCCATCCGTACCAGACGGCCACGAAGCTGTCGCTGCTGAGTCGCGCTGCAGTGGGCTGATTGTACGTCTCCGAAAATGTCTTCAGCGCGCCCCCTTCATCAACCATCTCACCCGCCTTGTTGGTCGTGAAATAGGACGGGTCTCCGGACGTATGAATGTATGCCACCAGATCGTCAGATAGAACAGCAACGTCCGATGGAGACTTGTTGGTAAGCTCGTAGGTAGGCACATTGACCGAGCCGTCGGCGTTGTACACTCGCCCCTTCCAAATGCCAGATTCCTTCCACGTTGCCAGGAAGGTCTCACCGCCGGGGAAGGCGTTGACGTCCCCAATCACTGCCGGGTACCCCAGCAAGGAGTGCCCCCCATCCTTGGTGCCATCTGGCAGAAAACGTTGCAGGTACTGGTAAGAGTTGCCCTTGTCCCAGACCACCGCAAACGCCCCGCCGGCCAAGCCAGCCGGATGCGGCGCATGGTCATTCCCGTTGGTGGGGGTGTTGACCTTGAAGATGCTGCTAGCCGGCAGACCGTTGGCACCGATCACGCGGCCGAAGATATCGTCCTGTGTGCCGGGACCATACCAGACTACCACGTAACCGCCGCCCTGAAGCGGCGCGATGTCCGCCGAGTACCCTCGCTGGACACTAACGGGTGACGGATACCCGGCCGCAATGCCGTCAGCATCGTAGAGACGGCAGACTATGGGGCCATTCCCTTCCCCGGCGGGGATATCCGTCCAGCAGACCAATGTCGTCCCGTCAGGGGCCACTGCCACGTCCGGCAGGTAGTGCTGGTCGCCATCATCCGGATTGACCATGAACTCGGAGATCTGGCCCTCGTAGCAACCATCCCCGGCCACATCATTGCCGTCGCAACACTCGGCACAGACCCCGGCGCAACAGGTCTGGTTCTCTTCGCACTCGCCGCAGGTGCCGCCACAGCCGTCATCGCCGCAGACCTTGCCATCGCAGTCGTAGTTGCAGCAAAGCCCATCGTGACACGCCAGCCCGGCACCACAGCCGATACCATTACTCACCGGACTCCAACCCAGCTTGTCGTCGTTGGGGCTACATTTTTCGCATTCGTTGTCCGGGTTGATGGTACCCGAGGGCACACAGGAATCCGAGATCACGCAGTAAAAGTTCGCCACTTCAACCTGGCACTTGAAATCTACGCAGGAAGCTGATGCACAGGGTAAGTCGTTCATCGCCGCACAGTCGCCGCAGCTCCCGCCACAGCCGTTGTCTCCGCATTCCTTGTCCAAGCACGCGACCGTATCGCAAACCCCGGCATTGCACTCTTCACCACAGTCGCAGCCGCAATCTTCTGGACAGCTGTCGCAATCTTCGTCGACCTCGGGGTCACAGATATTGTCGCCGCAAGTACAGTGCTCGAGTTCTGGACAGACGTCGCAAATATCGTCGCAGCAGGCCCCCAGCAGGAAGCAGAGGTCATCGCAATAGCAGGTCTCGGCCGCAGCACCGCAGTGCCCAAGACACGAACTGGGTCCGCCCACAAGCTCGCATAGGCCCTCGTTGCACGCCTCGTTCTCGCCACACACTCCACACTCACCGCCGCACAGGTTCGGGCCGCACTCCAGGCCATCGCACTGGGGCACGCATTCGCAAAGCGACTGGACGCAGGCGAATCCCTCCTGGCAGACCCCGCAGTTCCCACCACAGCCGTCAGCGCCGCACTGCTTACCGGCGCAGGCGGGCAGGCACAGGCAGTCACCCTGGACGGTGCAGATCTCGTTGGCCTGGCAGTCGCCGCACGAGCCCTCGCAACCGTCGGGACCACAGGCCTTGCCCAGGCAGTTGGGCACACACTCGATTTCGATGCACTGGCCGCCGTCACAGACAAAGCCCGCACCACAGACACCGCAATTGCCCCCGCACCCATCCGCCCCACAGATCAGGCCCTCGCACGCAGCAGCATGGTCACAGCAACTTCCCTGGTGGCAGACCTTGCCGACCCCGCAGCCTACACCATCGCCAACGTAGGTCCAGACCTCGGTAGACAGGTTGGCCGCACACTTTTCGCAGGGGTTTTCAGGGTTCTCCGCCCCCGACGGTACGCAAACCCCGCCCAGCACGCAGAAGTATGCTGCCAGGCTATTGGTGCACTCGTCGTCCAGGCAAGAATCAGTCGTACACGTCAAGCTGTCGTCACAGATGCCTGCCGCCGCCACGTGGCCACAACCAGTCAGCGGAGCACAGGCATCGGCCGTGCACTTGTCACCGTCATCACAGTCAAGTGCCACGCCCGCCACGCAATCACCGTCGAGGCAGGCTTCCTCACCATTGCAAAGGTCGTCATCACCACAGAAGTTGCTGTTATCAGGCGTATTGACGCAGCCATCTGCCGCGTCACAACTATCATCGGTGCAGGGATTGCCATCCTCACAGACGAGCACCGTCTGCTGGTCTAACTCGCACGCACCCAAGCCCTCTTCGGCCCCTACGCAGACCAGCGTTCCATCGCAGACGTCCCCGTTCTCCACCGCGTCACAATCCGCGTCAACAACGCAGACACACGCCAACTCGGCAAGCTGCTCTGGCGGCAACAACTCACCGGCACAGACTCCCTCAGCGCAGAAGTCATCGGCGGTACATGGATTGCCGTCATCACACGCCGCGGTATTGTCGGGGAAAGAACAGAGGCCGTCTTCGCTGCACACCGCATCGGTGCATAGATCCTCGTCAACACACTCGCCGCACAGGCACTCACCGGCTACCCCGGCAGCGCCACACTCCCGCCCGGCGCAGAGCGCCTCGCAGTCGGCCTCACACTTCCCGGCCAGACACCCATATCCCTCCAAACACTCGCCGCAAAGCCCATCACAGCCGTCGCCACCACACTCCAGGCCTTCGCAATCTGGCTTGCACTCGATTTGGCAGATGCCCTCGACACAAATGGGCGCAGCCCCCGGGCAGGTACCGCAGTCGCCGCCACAGCCATCATCGCCGCACTCCTTGCCGTCACAGTCCGCCACGCAATCGGCCTTGCAAAGACCGTCTACGCAGAGCGGCGCGGCACCAGGGCATTCGCCGCAATCACCCCCGCACCCATCTTCGCCGCACTCTTTGCCCTCGCAATCGGCCTCACACTGGGTCTGACACAGGCCATCCACGCAGTTTGGGGCGGCCAGAGGACAGATGCCACAACTTCCGCCGCAACCGTCGTCACCGCACTCAAGGCCATCACACTGTGGTTGGCAAACATCCGCAGCGGCCAGGTCTGCCACGTCGCCGGCTACCCCATCGTGGGCATCCAGGCCTGGCAAGTCCGGCAGGACTCCTGAGTCCAAACCCGGATGGACGTCTGGGCCCAGGTCAGCTCCGCCGTCTGCCCCAGGAACGCTAGTCTGCTCCACAGCCAGATCACCAATGCCTATCTGCTCAGATAACGCAACGTCCGATTTCTCGCCTGGGCCGCCAGCACAAGCGCTAAGAATTGACACCACCAGCAGCACGGCGACTTTGGCTTTCCTCATGTCGACTCCCGATTTCGAATTCAGGTGCTACAATATCAGCTTGGAAGCCCGACAGCAAGATGGTCGCCAGTGGCCAGAAGAAGGTAGGCATGGAGCTTACCAGGTGATCTTGGCCTGACCGTTACCAGCCTGGACGTTGCCTTGAGTAGTGCCGTTCTGCGTGCCGCCAATATAGCCCGAGCCGCCGCCACCGCCCTTGGCATAGGCGGCACCGCCGCCGTACCAGCCACCACCACCACCACCGTAATGATAGCTTGCGTTTGATGCACCTGGTCCGAAGCCCGCTCCGCCGGTCTGAGTGCCGCCACTACCGCCACCACCGCCGTTGCCCGCCTGTCCGGTGGTGCCACCGCCGTAGCCTCCGTAGCCATGGTCGGGGCAACCGCAGTTGCCGCCACCACCACCGCCACCGACAATCACCCGGTCATTCCAGGAGCTGCCGCCAACGCGCACGTCAGTGCCTCCTCCTCCACCAGCTCCATATTGGCCGCCCGACCCGCCGCCATTCCAGCCACCCGCACCAGCAGTCACGCCCTTGCCACCGACGTATACATGCACTACTTGCCCCGGCTGCACGCTGAGCTCGCCCTTGGAGTAGCCACCTTTGCCACCATCGTCCTGGGGCCCGCCGCTGCAGCAGTTGGCACCACCGCCCTGGGCCCCCCAGACCTCCACCGTCACCTTCGTCACGCAGAGGGGCACAACGAAGGTCTGGCCACCGCCCGAATATGGGAAGAGTTGCGAACCGGTAATATTGGGGCACTCCACACACTCACCAGCGACACAGGCCCAGCCAGCCTGGCCGCACTGCGTACCGTTGGCAACCGGCGTGTAAGTACAACCGCTGTCGGCATCGCAGGTGTCCGCGGTGCACTCGTTCTCGTCATTGCAGACCACCGCCGCCCCCGACTGGCAACTGCCGTTGGCGCAAACGTCGCCGTCGGTACAAGCATCATCGTCGTCGCACTCAGCAACATTGTCCACGTGGACACAACCCAACTCCAGGTCGCAGGTGTCGTCGGTGCAATCCTCGGCATCATCACAGAGGGCATCGTCGCCGACGAAGACGCAGCCCGAGGCCGGATTGCAGGAATCAGCCGTGCAGGCAAAACCGTCATTGCACTCTACGGTGGCTCCGGGGATACACTGGCCGAGGGCGCAGACGTCACCCTCAGTGCAGGCATCGCTGTCATCGCATGGCGCCACATTGACAACGTGGAGGCAGCCGACCCCGGCGTTACAAGAGTCATCGGTGCAGGGGCTACCATCATCACAGTTGAGGGTCTCGCCACCAACGCAAACACCGCCCTCACAAAGATCCCCAACGGTGCAGACATCACCGTCAGAGCAGGGGGCAGAATTGAGGGTGAAGAGACAGCCTTCGTCGAGGTCACAGACGTCGTCTGTGCAGGGATTCGAATCATTGCACTGAACAGCTACGCCTCCTTTGCAGACCCCAGCGGAGCAGATATCGTCCACCGTGCAGGCGTTGCCATCGTCACAATCATCGCTGTTGGGAGTAAAAGTACAGCCTGCCTCCGCATCGCACGCATCGTCAGTGCAGGGATTGCCGTCGTTGCACGTAAAGGCACCGCCTGGAGTGCAGTCCCCCAGATGGCACTTATCACCTGTGGTGCAGAGGTCCCCGTCATCGCATGGCGCCGAATTGAGCAGATGCAGACAACCGTCCCCCGGGCTACACGAATCGGTAGTGCAGACGTTATCGTCATTGCAATCCGCGAGCGCAGCATAGGCACACAGGCCTTCGGCGCAATGGTCACCCACCGTGCACTCGTTGCCATCACTGCATTCACCAGCGTTGGCCAGATGAACGCAAAGTCCCTGCTCGCAGGCATCGTCGGTGCACGGGTTCTTGTCGTCACAGTCCTGCTGGCCACCGGACACACACTGGCCCTGGAAACAGTAGTCCGCCACTGTGCAAGGGTCACCATCTGAGCAATCGCCATCGACCATCACAAAGAGACAACCGTCTTCTGGCGAGCAGGAATCTGCCGTACAGACGTTATCGTCATTGCAGACCAGGCTGCCTGCAGCGACGCACTTGCCAGACAAGCAATGCTCACCAACCGTGCAGGCATTGCCGTCGTCGCAGTCTGCATCGTTGACAGCATGCTGACAGCCCACTCCGGCAACGCACGAGTCGTCGGTACAATCATTGCCGTCATCGCAATCCAGGACACCCGACGCCACACACTCCCCCTCGCTGCACTGGTCCCCCGTGGTGCAGGTGTCTCCATCGTTGCAGAGCATATCGTTGGGCGTGTGCGCACAACCCGTCTCCGCCACGCAAGACTCGTCCGTACAGGGATTCCCATCGTTGCAGTTGGCTGCCACTCCCGGCTTGCACACGCCGGCCTGGCACAGGTCATTGATGGTGCAGGCATCACCGTCACTGCAGGCTCCCCCTTCGTTTGCCGCCACCAGACTGCAGGTCCCCGACTGCGGGTCGCACTGCGACTCCAGGCAGGGAGCATCAGCCCCCGTAGGTTCAGGGCAGACGATGACCGTAGCGGGGTCAACGGCACACTGGTAGGGCAGCACGCTCACATCGCACACCAGGGTTCCGTTGCACTGGTCGCCATCTTCCAGCGCTCCACAGTCACCATTCTCCTGACAATCGCAGGGGACGCTCACCCCAGCGCATTCCGTTGCTTCGCACTGGTCTGCCACCGTACAGGGATCGCCATCGTCACATTTGGCCACATTGTCCTCATAGACGCAGCCGCCAGATTCGTCACAAGCATCATCGGTGCAGGGGTTGTCATCGTCACAGTCCACCTGCTTGCCGATGCACAGTCCGGCCTCGCAGTGGTCGGCGATGGTGCAGGGATTGCCGTCTTTACATTCGTCACCCTGCAAAGCGGCGTGTTCACAGCCCGTCTCCCCCAGGCAGAGGTCCTCAGTACAGTCGTTGTCGTCATCACAGAGTTCACGCAGCTTCCCCTGTTCCAACGTCGGCTCGTCCACATCGCCATCGCAGTCATCATCGATGCCATTGCAGCTCTCGGCCCCGGGCACCAGCGCATCACAATCGGTCAGACCATCTTCCGTGCAGACCCGCTGACCGGGACAGGTCCCGAATTCGCTGGTAATCTGGCAGGGCGTCGAGAGAGACAATTCAACGGCCTTGTCCGTGCAGGGACAACTGCCGGCATCGGCCACACACTGCACCGTGCTGACTCCGCCCACAGTCACCGCCTCAGAGCAGGAGAAACCCCACGGACAGTCATCATCCGTCGCACAACCTCCCCCACAAAAAGATCCCTCGCCGCCATACTGCAGGCAGGGCCCTTCAGTACCGCCCAGCCCCTGACAGTCGGTGCCCGCCGCACACGGTTTGCACAGACTGGCGTGGTCGGAAACACAAACGAACACTACGTCCGGGTCGGTATCAGCCAGCTTCTTACAGGACCAGCCAGGGGGGCACTCTTCGCTGCACGTCTGCGTGCAGACGTCGTCGCCCATATGCTCGACGCACCAGCCCGACAGACAATCGCCGTTGTCCTGGCATGGGTCGAGGAAGCACCCGTCGCCGGGCTGACAACCGAAGGGGATTTCGCCCGGAAGATCGGCATCAAAAACATACCCAAGGTCAAGTTCGTCCGTCGCGACCTGGTCTTCGGGTACCACCAGGTCAAGAGGCCCCGCCTCGTTTGCCGCCACCTCAATGGCATCGGGCAAGGACTCACCATCCACCTGCACTACGCCGGAATTCGTGCTGCAGCCCAAACCCCAGGCCACCATGGCAACCAACCCAACCTTCCTCGTCATCTCTCGCATGTGCGCTCCGTGCTCATCAGTACAGTGAGCAAGTATCCAGTAATGAGCGGTGCGCTGCAAGGGAATGAGTTCAGTCGATGCAAATCTGGCTGGCGCGCCATGGGCCGGCAGGACTATTGTGATTGTTCCACTTTGATTCTAAAGGGGATGACGCCCACATTCTCTTCGGACTTCTCAAAAGACGGTCCGGCCATTCCCGCATCTACCTGAGCCATCATGAAGGAGTCCTTGCCAGGCCCCGAGGTGTCGATTGGGCAGACAAAGATGGGGTATTCGTCGATATCGAAGAAGGTTGTCACGAAGACCGTCTTGGAAGTAAACACGACCTCGCCCAGCATCTCTGCGTCCATCGCTTCATAGGGCTCCAGCGGCAGGAAGTCACCGATGGAGATGAACTTGTCGGCCTTTGTGGAACACCACTCCTTGTACCAGGCCCCCTCCGGACCGAGTTCGCAATCCACGTCTTCACCAGCCACCCAGGCCAATTCAAAGGGAATCTGCAAGCTATACAGGCCATACATCCAGCCGGCCGAAAATTCGGTGAGCTTCATTCCCGTCTCCGGCAACTCAAACCGCACCATGCAAGCAATCCGCGACGGTGCCGGATCCGGGGCAGTGCTGTAGCCAAATGCCGTGTCCGTATCACCATCGTCAAAGACAAATTCGAGACAGCCGTTGCACAACCCGCCGCACCCATCGTCACCGCACTCCGTAGCATCGCAAATGGGCACGCAGCCCCCATCTGCCGGCGTCCCCGAATCGGCCTCGTCGATTGCATCCTCGGGGGGCTGCACGACATCACCGGGGGGCACCACCGCGTCTTCTGGCGCTACGACATCATCGCCCGCCGTCAGCTCCTCGTCACCGATTTCAGCCGGGATCTGGTCCGGCGCAACCTTGACATCACCAGCACTTACCACATCCCCAACGGAAAAGGCCTGGCAGGTACCCCAGCTGCCATCTCCCAGACACGCCTGAAACCCAGTGCTGCCATCGGCCCGAATACATTCCTGGGTCGCACCCTGCACGCAAGTGGATTTGTTGTCGTCGCTGCCGCAGGCGGCAAGAGCGAGAAGCAAGATGGTCATTGTCAGATATCGCATGGCTGTGCTCCCGTCCATGGTTGTTCACACCGTGAATATGACGCACCAAAGCTCTGCTGGCAAGAGGAACCGAGGAGTGGACGGAGGAGTGGACGTGGACAGAGGAGTGGACATGGACGTGGACCACGCTGGACCACG
>CALGBT010000528.1 GCA_937884235.1 uncultured Pseudomonadota bacterium | reverse complement strand
TCCGTCAAAGGGAACTTGAAGCAAGCGTTGGCCGGCCACGTGGCATCGTTGACTGCGAAAGCGCACGCGTATATCTTGCAGCCTGTATAGGGGGCTCATGAAACTCGAATCACGGAGAGGTTGGTCATACCGCTCAGCGAACTCCGGGTCTATCCGGGACCGGGTCTCAGGGAATCCTGGCACCACTGGACGCTACCTCGTTCAGAACACGCTTGCAGGCGAAGCCGCCCAACGTGTCCCCTATAGCTTCATGGAGCACATGGTGTTGATTCTGGTGAGCATGTCAGGGGCCTATTACGCCGGGGACGTGGGACTGAATCTGGTTGGTGGAAGTTCGCGTTACCTCTTCATGTTCGGTCTCGCATCTTTTCTCATGGCGCTGATGGTCGGCAGCGGGAAGCGGGGAGGGATACGCCTCTCCGCGGAGACACTCCTCATGGTCCTTTGGTGGCTTTGGACCATGCTGCTGATCAATACCTTTCAGTCAGCGCAGTTTGGTAACCGTGCGTTCCCGCCCGTGATGCGGAGCACAACTTTCTCCCTGGCCGTCTTCCTGATTTGCTCCGGCTCCCTGGCGAGGATTCGCAGCGAGGTAGTAGTCAAGGGACTGGTCATCAGCGCCGCCTTGCTTGCGCTGGTCGCTGTTGGCATCGGTGACGTCCGGCAATCACTCGGTTCATCCGGGTATCGCTTGGGCCAATTGACCACCGGCAACAGCAATGACTTCGCCTACCGGATTCTATTTGGCGTCATGGGAATTGCCTACCTCTACCAGGGTGGTTCCCGTCGCTCCACGAAATTGTGGTCGGTTGCGGGGGTCGTCGTCTTCACCGCGCTCATTGGGCTCACCGGCTCTCGCAAGGCATTCATCGCCGAGGTACTCTTCCTCGCAATCTACTTTGTCCTCCAGTATGCCTCTGCTCGCAAGATGCGCCGGAACTCTGCAATGGTCACGCTTGTAGGCCTCCTATTGGTCGGAATCGGAATGCAATTTGTCGTCACCAAGACGCAAATGGGAGAACGACTCAAGGCCGGCCTTGAAGTTGAACGCCAGGCGACCACAACCGAAGAGCGCATGGATGGCAGAGCGCGCTTCTACGTCATGGCAAGCGTTTTGTTTGTGGAGAACCCCTTCGTCGGAGTCGGCCTGGGACGCTTTGGAGACGCAGCGCGGACCCAGATGGCGTCCCATTCTGACTACATTTCAATCGCCGTCGGAACTGGGTCGATCGGCTTCCTGCTGTACTTTGGCGCCTACTTTCTGATCCTCCTGAGACTGCAGCGTGCGGTCGGGCAAACTGTTCTCCCTACCCGGCGGCTGCAGGCCCAGCTCATGCAATCCATGCTGCTCATGGTGCTGATAACGGCTTTGGGTAGATGGAACTACGATAACGCCTTGACCTGGGCCGCCCTCGGAGCGGCTGCGGCGTTTGTGCGAGAAGAAAGTGTGAAGACGATTTCCACGACGCCTAACGAGAAGATGGACTCCGCAGCAACACATTTCAAACGTCGGGTTCCAGTGAGGAGTGGACTCAATGGCTCCCGTTGACGGTGGCGGAGCATCGCTGAAATCCCTGCTCCGCAGGGTACGGCGGTCTGAATTCGTACGTAATGTAGCAACTCTGTCAGGCGGCGCAGCTGCAGGTCAGGTTGTGGCGTTCCTAGTCACTCCAATTATCACGCGCCTCTTTGATCCTGATGCCCTCGGAACGTTCGCGCTCTTCTTCTCATTGAGCAGCATCATCGGGGGCATCTCGCCGATGTCCTATCACCTCGCCGTCCTCTTGCCCAAGAGAAGCGACGAAGCGGGAGCATTGGTCACCATCTCCCTGATCTCTGTGGGCGTGGTGACAACTGCCACATTTGTCACGATGTTGTTCTTCGGAGAGGGCCTCGCAGCAGCTTTCAACGCCCCGGTACTGAGCCAGTTCCCATTGCTTCTCCCTCTTGCCGTGGCAGCCCTGGGCATGGACGCGATACTGAGACAGTGGCTCATTCGCAACAAGCAATTCCGTCCACTTGCCATGGCTGGCCTGATTCTGTCGGTGGTCTCGGCTGGCAGTCGCGTTTTGAGCGGTTTCGCCTGGGGATCATTGCCAGCTTGTCTGATAGCAGCCTTTCTGTTTGCTCGCTTTGCATCGCTGGTCTATCTGGGACGCCACGCTGCGCTCTCCGAACTGCCCGCCGCCCTCCGCTCGGGCCGCAGCGGTGCTATCGAACCAAGGATGGCCCGCGAGAAGAGCGGATTCCCCCTACTGATGACACCTAATGATTTGCTCAATAGACTTTCGCAGGAGAGCGTGGTGCTCCTGCTAGGCGTCTTCTTTGGCGTAGGGGTGGTGGGGCTCTATCAGCTTGGTCGCCGATTGCTTGAGCAGCCTTCAGCCTTGCTCTCCGACGCCGTCGGTCAGGTCTACCTGCAAAGGGCCTCCTATCAAGCAGCCCGCCACTTGCCGTTGACCACTGGTCTGAGGAATTCGACCCTGGCTCTGGCGGCGCTAGGCATTGCTCCGTTTGGAATCCTCGCGGTGGCAGGAGCTCCCATTACCGCCCTTCTGTTCGGCGAAGAGTGGCGAGAGGGGGGCAGATACATTCAGTACCTGGCCCCGTGGCTTTATCTCGGTTTTGTCAGCCGCCCAGCCAACATGATCTTCATTGCCGTGGGACAACTGCGCATTAAGTTGTACTGGAATGTGGGCGTGACAGTTGCCCGGGCACTTGCAATCCTGGTAGGCTATTACATTTATCGAGCACCAATCCCGGTTATCGCTCTTTTTGGCGCGACGGGCATGGTCTTCAACGCACTCTACATCCTGCTGGGCTTCCAGTGTGCCAGGAAGGCTGACCGGGAAGGCGGTCCAACCAACCACAACTCCGCCGGCCAGGATGAATGAGACAACTCTGAGCCCGGCAAATCTTCAGCAACCGGGAATGAAAATGGGTTTCCGAGGAGTTCACCGAAGTTGGACCGCGGCTAGCCCCGCTGTACCCTTTCGCGGTGCGA
>CALGBT010000527.1 GCA_937884235.1 uncultured Pseudomonadota bacterium | reverse complement strand
GGTTGCCCCGCCGGCTACACCTGCCAGGACCTGACGACGTTTGGTATGGCCTACATGCAGTGCGTGCCTGATAGCGGCCGTTGCGATGCTCTCGGCAATTGTGATGAGGATGGTGACTGTGAGTTCGGGTTCATTTGCAATGCGCAGCACCAGTGCGCCAAGGGCTGTGAAACGGACAACGAATGCCCCAACAACATGGTGTGCTCTGGCTTCCGCTGCGCCGAGGCCTGCGACCCGGTGAACAACCCCTGCCCCGACGGCCAGGAGTGCAACGAAGGACGTTGCATGATCCCCGGTGGTTGTATTGATGCCTATGACTGTCCCGTACCCGAGACCTTCTGTAATCCGGTGAGCAACATGTGTGAAGACGGGTGCCTGAAGGACGTGGATTGCAAGCAGGCGACCAAGGTATGCGAAGACGGCACTTGCGTCGACAAAGCATGCACCGCCAACTACTGGTGCTCATTCGGGCTGGTCTGTGACCTTGAAGCCGGCGACTGCGTCGAGCCTCCGGAACCATTCTGCGAGCCCGGCTGCGAAGAAGATGCTGAGTGCGGTCCCGATGGCTCAATGTGCCTGGAGTTGCAAGACGAGGAAGGCACCAGCCAGGGCAAGTTCTGCTTCCCCACCTGCTACAGCGACCCCGATAATCTATGCCCGCAGGGCTATCAATGCACCGAGGTCACCGATCAAGACGGTGCCGTGCAGGGAACGGTTTGTGCGCGGACTTGTTACAAAGACCCGGTGGGTTTCTACTAGGCCACCTTGTCGTAACGAGCAGCGACCGTCAGGGATGGGCTGAATGTCGCCCCTACTCAAAACAAAGCTTCAAATCCTGGCCGATGGCCACCAACACGCTGGTGAGATCCGCCTCGTTGCCAGCTTCGGTGTAGGTGCTCTTGCCAGTGCTGCCGTTGGCGGCGATGGCGTTGAGTTGATCGGGGTTGCCCTGGTACTGGTAGCCGATGACGTAGGTGCGAATGCCGTGGTCCTGAAAGAGTAGCTGAGTTGCGGCCCCCAGGCCTTGGACGATAAGGGGCTCACGTTCCTCCATGGGCATGCTGGCGTAGGCGCAGGTGTCGGCACCGTCCGAAAGTACCACCAGGGCCCCGCTGGAGGTGGTGAAGAGGGTCGGCAGGACGCTCTTCATGGCTTTCATGGCGTCTAGCAGCGGAGTCTGTCCAAAAGCAGCGTGCTTGTCGAACCACCCTAGAATCTTGTCCGATTGTCCTGCAGCCATGTCCAGGGCGGGCTCCAGGCTCAGCGTGCAGACCCCGTTTGTGGACGGGAATGTGACCAGTGCGAAAGACGCAGTGGGGCTCTTGGAAATCAGACTGGCGAGGCTGGCAGCCACTCCGTCCCAATCCAGGGCCATGCTTTGGGAGGTATCGACCAGAAAGACGACTTCGGCCAGACACTGTTCGTTCATGCAGCTCCCGTTGAGGCAGACAAAACCCTCCGAACACGAAGTCGTTTCGCCATATCCGGTGCCGCTGGGCAGGCACTGGTGGGTATGGGTGGCATCGGCACAGGAGATCTTTGACGGCGAGCAGATGATCTCCTCGCAACTGCCGGACAGCTCGGCGCAGGCCTTGCCGTCACCACACTCGGTGGTCTCGTAGCCGTCGCCCGCCTCGTTGCACTGGGCCGAGGCGAGGAGCGAGAGGCAGAAGTCCTCTGTGGGTGCGCATTCGACGACGGGGGTGCCCTCGGTATCGAGGGTCAGCTTGACGAGGTTGAGGTGGCCAGTCATGAGTTCTTCGGTGGCAAGCGGCGACACCGGCTCCCCGGTCTCGGGTACCGAGCCGCCCGGGTTGGTGTCCTGCCAGACCTGGAAGGTCACTGTGCCGTCGGCCCAGTGGACTGCCTTACCAGTGGGATCGGTGGCCATGGGCAGCTCGACTTCGAAGGGGAAGGTGGGGTCGGGAAAGAGCATGAAGTAGTCTGGAGTCCCCATTTCCCAGCCCTGCGCCCCGCGCAGCCGCAGGGAGCCTTCGGCCTCGCAGTCGGGACATTCGACGTGGAGGGTCAGGGTTGGGGTGGGACCGATATCGTCCGGTTCGCTGCCGGTATCTGAAATCGCCGTATCCGCCCTACCCTGCTGCACGTCACCGGGTTCGAAAATGGCCTGGCAATTGATTGCGGTGTGGTAATCCCCGGTGGACCAGAGGCGGCCGGTTACCGCGAGGTCGGTGGGTTGGATGTTGAGGGGAGCGCCATTGGCCGCGTTTTGCAGGGAAGCGCTCAGGAACAGCGCAATGGAGCTGTCAAAGCAGACATTGCTCTGCTCCCGGCCGGGTACCTGAACGTTCTCCAGCTGGATCGTCCCGAGCGGGCCGGTGCCGACGGGAACATAGAGTCCCTCGCGCTCCTGGGGCCAGCCGGGACAGAAGGCATCGGCCTGGAGGACGACGCTGGTCACCGGCATGTAGCCCAGGGAGTCGGGGCACCCCTGGGCCTTGACTTCGAGGCGACATCCGTCATCCCGCTGCAGGGTGATGCGTACCTCGGCGATGATTCCGTCCTCCCATTGGTCGACATCCATGCGGTGCTTGAGAATGACGTCGGCAACTGTGAATTCCAGGGTGGTGAGGTCGCTCTTCAAGGAGCCGGTGGGGGCAGCACTGGAGGAGATGCATTTGTCATTTGATGAGCAGTTCGCCAGCGCCAGCAGAGCAGCAACCAGGACGACGCCGCGCAGTGATGCCATGCCGACCTCCGAATCAGTGGGTGCGCCTGCGCCATCCAAGCGCCAGGAGAAGCAATAGCAGCAGTGCCGTAGCGCCGGGGTGAGTGGCCCCGGCCTGGCAGCCTCCGCCGCTGGATTTCTTATCCGGCTGGGCGATGTCAGCGGCGATGTCGGCGGCCACTTCCGGCGCAGCCGTTTCCAACTGCCCGGGGAGATCGGACGCGCGGTGAAGGTCGTCGGTCACCAGCTCCGGCAAGATTTCCGGGGAGACAATCTCGGCGGCTTCCGGTTGCGTCAGGATCTCTTCGTATTCAGTTGCCGGCTCCGGACCGATGTCCACCGGTATATACTCAGGGTCCTCGAGGCAGATGGAGATCTCGTACTCCTCAACTGGCGTGCAGATGAAGCCCGGCGGGCAGTCACCCTTGTTGCCGTCGCACAGCGGTGAGCAGTAGCCTTCGTACTTGGCGGAGGTGAAGTAGCAGATCTGCTCGCACTCGTAGAATGAGACCCAGCACATGGCATCACAGTTGAGATATTCGAGGCTGCAAAAACCGCCCGGTCCTTCGTGTGGCTGGTGACAGACGGGAATGCCCTGGACGCTTTTGCAGTATTCTTCCCCGGGGCATTCGTCATCGGATTCACATTCCTTGTAGCCGCTGGGATAGATGGAGCAGATTCCAGCCTTGTCGTCCGCCGCCAACGACCGCTGCATGGCGTTTGGCAAAGTGGCGAAGTACATGGTGGCGTAGGGGTCCGGCGTGTGGGACATGCCTAGCCAATGGCCCAGTTCATGAGT
>CALGBT010000526.1 GCA_937884235.1 uncultured Pseudomonadota bacterium | reverse complement strand
TCTTGAAATCCAGGGACCGCTGCTTCTGGCCAGCTTCAACGATTGGGTCGATCTTGAGCAAGGAGATGGGAGCCTCCACCTCATCGACAAAGTCGTTGATGCCAACGATGATTCGCTCCCCAGATTCCACCTCCCGCTGAAAACGATACGCGCTCTCGGCAATTTCCATCTGCGGGTAGCCACGCTCAATAGCCTCAACGATGCCCCCCATGTCGTCGATCTTCTGGATATACTCCCGCGCCGCCTCTTCAACCTCGTCAGTAAGAGCCTCCACGAAATAGGAACCGGCGAGGGGGTCGATGACGTCAGCAGCCCCGGTCTCATGGGCCAGAATCTGCTGCGTCCGCAATGCAATCTTCGCCGATTCCTCGGTGGGCAGGCAGTAAGTCTCGTCCAACGAATTGGTGTGCAACGACTGCGTGCCACCAAGTACCGCGGCCATCGCCTGGTAGGCCGTGCGAACAACATTGTTGTAGGGTTGTTGCGCAGTGAGGGAGACGCCGGCAGTCTGGCAATGCGTCCGCAAGGTCCAGGAACGAGGATTCTTCGCACTGAACCTGTTGCGCATGACATCGGCCCAGATACGCCGCGCCGCCCGCAGTTTCGCGATCTCCTCGAAGAACTCGTTGTGCACATCGAAGAAGAAGCTGAAGCGCGGCGCAAAGTCATCAATATCCAGGCCGGCCTCTATCCCCGCCTGAGCATAGCCAATGCCGTCGGCCAGGGTGAAGGCCAATTCCTGCACCGCCGTCGCCCCCGCCTCGCGAATGTGATACCCCGAGATCGAGATCGGGTGCCAGCGCGGAACATGCCGAGAACAATAGACCATGGTATCCTGGACCAGCTTGATGGCAGGCTTCGGCGGCGAGATCCACTCCTTCTGGGCGATGAACTCTTTGAGAATATCATTCTGTGTCGTTCCACCAATACGGTCCAGGGGAATGCCACGCTCCAGCGCCAAGGCGAAGTAGAGCGCCAGCACCACGATGGCCGGAGCATTGATGGTCATGGAAGTGGTTACCTGGTCCAGAGGGATGTCGGCAAAGAGCGCGCGCATATCGTCAATATTGGAAACGCTCACACCCTCTTTGCCAACTTCGCCCATGGAGAGCGCATGCTCCGGGTCATAGCCCATTAGCGTCGGCATATCAAAAGCCGTTGAAAGCCCGGTCTGCCCCGCCTTCAGGAGATACTTGAAACGGTTGTTGGTATCCTCGGGGGTGCCGAAACCGGCAAACATCCGCATGGTCCACAGGCGGCCGCGGTACATACTGCTGTAAGGACCACGGGTGTACGGGTATTGCCCGGGCACGCCCAGGCGCTCGAAGTATTCCTCGCCAGGCTGCAAAGGAAGATAGAGCGGCTGCTTCTCCAGACCAGATAGCGTCGTAAACTTGCTCCGGCGCGGCCTGGCCTGCCGCACTCCCTCGAAATAGTCTGTCAACCGCTTGTCCTGTTTCATCTCACACCCCCGCAGAAGTCGCATCGTCAAGTAGGTATAGACGGACCACCGGGGAATTTCAACGCCCCCGGGTGTACACATGGTGCACAGTAGTGTCGACAACTTGAACTCGCGGCTGGTGTGGCCACCCGAAGCCATGGGCCATAATCCCATATTTCCCGACACTTACGGCAGTTGGCATGCCCCCTGCAATATCTCAAGCTCAGTGCATGAAAAACCGGACCCCTGGGAGGGAAAAACAATGGACGCCATGAAGAAGACAAGAATCTGGAAGCTGATGCGATTGTCCCCCGCCGCCGTGCTCCTGCTGGCACTGATGGGCAACACTGCCCAGAGCTGCGACGGAATCGAGCCGCAAATCGCCGAGTGCACTCAGGCTTCTGACTGCGAGGGCATCCCCTTCCAGGATTGCGAAGGAGAGTGGGAGTGTGAGTCCGGCACCTGCCAATTCGCATGTGAAGTACAGGTCGTGAGCGATTGCTATCAGGATTCTGACTGCGACTCAAATCAGGTCTGTGAGATCATCGACTGCATCGGTCCGGTCTGCGCACCCGACGAGCCGTGCCCGATGTACTGTGAGATGATTGGAGAATGCGTAGACGTGGTCCCGCCCCCGCCCGTCTACTGTGACCTCGACGCGGACTGCGCAGCAGACGAATTCTGCCTCCTGGATTGCCCCATGGACGCCTGCCCCCCCGGCACCGGAGGATGCTTCGTCGCATGCTTCGGGACCTGTACTGCACTGCCACCCCAATGTTCTTCCGACTTTGATTGCCAGCCCGGGTGGGCCTGCATGGATGGCGTCTGCGTTGAGGACCCTTACCCCGAGTTCTGCTTCGACGATTCGGAATGCGCCGCGGACGAGTATTGTGATTACTCCGCAGACGTCTACTGCGGATACGGCGGCGACGTACCGGAAGGCGGTGCTGCCCCCCGCTACTGCGGCGGAATCTGCACTCCCAAATCGACTTGCAAGGTCGCGGCCTGCCCCGAAGGTATGTTCTTTGATGAACAGGCCTGTGCCTGCATCCCGGCCGCGGAGTTTTGCTATGATGATGGCGACTGCCCCGCCGGCTATGCCTGCGAGATGGCAGAAGATGTGTGGTGCCTCGGCACGGACGAAGGAGCCGGTGAGGCTGACCCCATGTGGTGTGGAGGCATCTGCGTCCCCGTTGAGGCTTGCGTCGAACTCCCTTGCCCGCCGGGCACGGAAATGGATTATCAAAGCTGCACCTGCAAACCCCTGACCAAGAGCTGCATGGTCTCGGGGTGCTCCGGGCAGATCTGCGCCTCAGAACCGGTGGACTCGACCTGCGAATGGCTCCCCTACTACTCCTGCTTCGCCCCCTCCGTGACGTCCTGCGGCCCCTACGGCCCCAACGGCTCCTGCATGTGGGAACCGACCGTCGAGCTTTTCAAATGCCTCGAAGAGCATTTGTAGTTCCCTCATCCCCTACTTCATCGTAGGATCCCCGTGGTCGCCGCCCCCCCCCTTGGTTAGGCGACCACGGAGCCCGCATGCCGCTGACTACCAACGCCCCCCTGGTGCTTCAGGAGATGGTCCGCCGCGGCCTCCTGGGCATCCAACCAGGTCTCTCTCGGATGGAGGCAGTCTGCGCTGCCCTGGGCCACCCCGAGGCGCAACTCGGCGAGGTAGTTCACGTGGCAGGCACCAATGGCAAAGGCTCTGTCTGCGCCTTTCTCGAAGCGACCATGAGGCGGTCGGGCCGGAGCACCGGTCTCTTCACTTCGCCCCACCTCGTGGACATCTGCGAGAGAGTCCGCCTCAATGGACTGGACATCTCGCCGCAGGATTTCGATCTCGCGACCATCAAGGTCCTGGCAGCCGAGCGCACCTGCTCAGTGACCTTGACCGGATTCGAACTGGTCACTGCCGCCGGATTTGTCGCCATGGCCCATCATCGACCCGACGTCTCGATCATCGAAGTGGGCATGGGAGGACGCTTGGACGCCACCAATGTCGTCCGGCCCGCCGTAGCAGTGCTCACACCCATCGCCATGGACCACGCCTCCTACCTCGGCGCTGACGTCGCGACCATTGCCGGCGAGAAGGTTGGCATTGTCAAGGCCGGCGTGCCTTGCTTCTCGGCGGTGCAGCTACCCGAGGTGCGAGAGGTCATCAGAAGCCGATGTGCCGCCCTCCCAGCCCCCCTGTCCGAGGCGGAAGTCAGCTTCCACGCGACGGGCGGCGATGGACTCTGGAGGGGCGAATTCGGCCCCCTCAAGTTGGGGCCGATAGCCCTCGCACTGAAGGGGGATTTTCAGCAAGGGAACGCGGCCCTGGCTATGGCGGCGGCCAGGCAACTGCTGGGGACGGAGCTGACCCCCAAACTCGCCGCGGCCGGCCTGAGCACGGCCCGCTGGCCAGGCCGCTTTCAACTCTCAGAATTCAAGGGGCGCCCCCTGCTCCTCGACGGCGCCCACAACCCACATGCAATGACCGAGCTCTGCTCGTCCTTTCGGGCTCGCTACAACCATCGGCCCGACGTCCTCCTGGCCGTCAAGGAGGACAAGGACGTGGCTCAGATGACAGCTACCCTGGCCGGATTGGTGCGTTGGGCCGTCTGCACTACCACGGGGAGCGTCGCCTCGGTCCCTCCCGCCCATCTGGCGCGCCTGCTCAAAGAGTGTCCCACCGTGGTGGAACCCGACCCGGAAGCAGCCCTTGACTTGCTTGTCGCCCGAGAAGGGAATAATGTAGCATTGTGTTGTGGTTCTTTCTATCTGATTGGAGCATTGCTCAAACGCCTGAGCACAGTAACGGAGAACAACTCATGAGACGACTGGTCGTGCTGCTTACCTTCGCCGCTCTGGCAATGGTCCCTGCCTGCAAGAAGCAGACACCCGCACCCGAGAAAGCCACTGCAGAGGAAGTCCCGGTAGCCATGGAAGCCCCGGCCCCGGTCCCAGCGCCTGAGGTCATCCAGGCCCCTGTGCCCGCCCCAATCCAGGCACCGGACCTGGTGGCTGGTCAGGGGGAGGACAAGAATCCCTGGGCCGAGTACGTCGTCGTTGGCTCCCTGGACCCCAACATGGGCCCCGCCGCCCCCCCGGTGAATGCCGCCGAGGTAGACCTCGCAGTAGACCTGGCCAAGGGCTGGACCCCCGTGGCAATAGCGCGCGGCGAAAATGAGCCTCCCCCTGACATCAGCCTCCCGAAGGAAGCGGCCCTGGCTCCGGAAACACTCAATAACCGGGCCCTCTACGTCTTTGAAATCATCTCCCTGGAACATGACGTCGAGTACTTCGTCGAGAAGCTGCTGCCTGATGCCCCCGACTATCTGGAATTCCGCAATGCACTGGGGCTGACGGTGACCGCCGACGACCTCGTTCCCCTGGCCCAACACTTGCGCAAAGAATTTGCCGAGCGCCTGACCAAGTACTCCAAGTACATCGGACCCGTCAAAAGAGAAGACCGTTTTGGCGTTGCTGTTGACCAGCGAACCACTCGGCTTACTCGCTACACCTTTGAGTATGAAGACCTGACTGGTGCCGTGCGGCAAGATTGCCTGCTCTTCATCCTGCTCCGCAAGGGATGGTGCGTCCTCGATTTCGGTTGCGATGACGAGCCGTGGCTGCGACCGGCGGACTTTCCCGCACCCACCCTGACTGAGGGCGACGTAATCTCCGCTGCGGACGCGACCACCCCTGGAGATGTCTCGACCCAGGGCGATGCTTCCGGAGCGACCCCATGAAAGGCCGCCACATCCCCTCTCTCATCTGCCTGCTGGCCCTGATCTTCTCAGCAACCCCGATTGCTGCGAAGAACATGCACGGGAAGTTCGGTGTTGGCTTCCAGCGGACGCTGCTCGGGGTCCAGGGGTTTTCGTTTGCCTACTGGATGACGCCCAAACTCTGCTTTGTCACCACCGCAGGCCTGGGCTTCGACCGGACGGACATCAATCAGGTTCGAGAGGTCATTGCAGCAGACGGGACCGCAACCACAGACGTGGTCGCCAGCGAGAGTTGGAGCACCAGTCTGCTCGCCGCTGCCGGCGTCAAGTACGTCCTCTACGGCACCAAGTACGCCAACCTCTCCTTGGGAATTATCGCTGACCTCGGGTGGGCCAACAAACTCATCTACGATGCCGACACGGTTGTTGACGCCGAAGGGAACGCACAGACCGTACAGTCCACGGCCACCAACCGCATTCAGTGGGGTGTTGAAGTCCCCATGGAAGTGGAGTTCTTCTTCTCCGATGCCTTCTCCATCAACCTCGCAGCCGGCATGTTCGTCACCGCTGTCCCAAGCGCACCAGCCAATTACAGCGGGGCCAACTCCACGGCTGCCATCCTCGCTCCCACTGGGCTGGGGCAAGTCGATGCACCAGATGAAGTCGGCATTGCTATTGGGGCTGGAGGTCTCTTCGGCCATGCTGGCATGAACTTCTACTTCTAACCAGTAGCTACATACAAAGCGGCGGCAGATACCAGACCTGAGTGCGGGACGGAAGATTTCCGGTATGGAGCGAAACCGACCCTGTCCCAAAACGTCGATAGGTAGGGAATCGGTCAAGAAATCCATCCACCGCCGCAAGGGGCAGGTCAACGGCAGCCGTCTTGAAATGGATGGGAATAACCACCCGCGGACTGAGCGCGCTGACAAACCGAGCCGCCTCCCTGGCATCGAAGGTAAAACGACCACCCACAGGAACAAAAAGCACGTCAGGCGACCTGAGATTGGCAATCAGCGACGCATCCACCGGTTCCGCCAGGTCACCGGGATGCACAAAAGTCACATCATCGAGGGTGAAGCGGGCAATTGAGGTCATTGCCTCCATGGTCCCCAGGTTGGTGCCGTGACTGCCTGCGAAGGTGCCAATCTCCAGACCCGCGACACTGGCAGGTCCCTTGACAACAACCGGCTTGCCGAATCCGGGC
>CALGBT010000525.1 GCA_937884235.1 uncultured Pseudomonadota bacterium | reverse complement strand
GTCCACGGCCGGGTCGGGCTCGAAACTGGTGAGTTTGGGCGAAGCGTGGGCCTCTCCTCGCTCCCAGTCAATGCCGTAGACCCAGCCCTTGTCAGTGGAAAAATCATCCCGGAAGAGCGGCGGCACACAACAGCCCGGTCCCTGGTTAGGGGTAAAAATGCACTTGCCACCGACGCAGGCATCGTCGGTGCAGTCATTGCTGTCGTCGCAATCCCCATCTCCCGCACACCAGATGTCCGTGTATCCGCACTGATTCCCGCTGCATGTCTCCAGGGTGCAAGGGTCCTGGTCGACACAGTCCGCCGGCCCGTTGCAGCAGCCAGGCACCGTCACGGCTGCGCACTGTTGACCGGGACCGGGACAGGAGTTGACGGTGCAGATATCGCCATCTTCGCAATCGCCATCGGCCATGCAACAGCCAGCCACCACCGCGTTGACGCAGTATGGATAGCCGAAGAAGGGGGCGTAGCAGGAGTCGTTGGTGCAGGGGTCGTTGTCCTGGCAATCGGCGTCTTCGTAGCAGCAGTTCTGCTGCATTGTGTTGAGACAGTAGCCGCCCGTCGTACAGGTATCGGCAGTGCAGGAATCGTCATCGTTACACTGTGCCGCCTGGCTGCACGTCTGGGGCAGGACAAAGAGGCAGATGCCGTCGACGCAGGACCCGCTAGCCCCTGGCACATCGGTGCCGCAGTCCCCGTCCCCAGCACAGACGACCGGGGCGCACTGCGAGAACACAGCCAGATTGTCAATGAGTACTCCCAGGGTATCGTTGGCAAATGCATCGGACGAGCTGAAGTTGAAGCGGAAGCGCACCGCGTGGCCAGCGAGGGCCGAGATATCGAGATCGACACTCTGCCAGGTCTCCATTGACCCGTAGCCTGACTTGTCCCAGAGGGACATGAACCCGCCCCCATCCACTGACACTTCAACCTTGAGCGAGTCATAGTAGAGGCCAAGTTCCACATCCATGAAGACGTCAAAGGAGAGTTCATAGGCGATGGCTGGAAGCAACTCAAGCGACGGGGTCAGGGCGGTCCCGGTGTTGGTCACGCTGTTGTCGAAGTTCTGCGTCACCGGGTTGCCGTAGTAGAGTAGCCCATCACCAAACTGCGACCAGAGGTGCCACCCGACCCCAGCCACTGGAGTGGAGAGCGTCCATCCAGGCAAGGCGCCGTTGTCGAAGCTCTCCATAAAGGGATTGGGGGTGCAACAATCGGGGTCAACAACAGACTGGCAGGTGCCCGCTACACAGTTATCTGCGGTGCACGCGACCCCGTCGTCGCACTCGTCATCGCCGGTGCAACAAGCTGAAGTGTCGAAGCTGCATTGGCCATTGGCACTGCACGAGTCTTTGGAGCAAGCCAGGTTATCGTTGCAGAGGCCGCAGCTGCCGCCACAACCATCGCTGCCACAGACCTTCCCATTGCAGTCCGGAAGACAGACGCACTGGCCAGCCACGCAAGTATCCTCCAGGCCAAAGCAGAGACCGCAGGAACCTCCGCAACCGTTGGCACCGCACTCCTTGCCGTCGCAGCTGGGAAGGCAACAGGTACCGTCAAGGCATGGGCCGGCGCAGGCTCCACACTCACCACCGCAGCCATCGCTGCCACAATTCTTTCCGGCACAATCGGGCACACAGCAAGTGCCTTGATTGCACTGCACGTCAGGTGGACAAGCCCCACAATCGCAAACCGGCTCGGCACCACAATCGAGCTGGTCACAGAAGCCTGCACAGGGAACGATCTGGATGCGGTCGATGAGCACAACTGAGTCGTAGATGGCATCACCGGCATCGGCAAACTCGACGTGCACGGTGACGGTGGCACCCGCACCGGCAATCTTGAAGCCGGCAGTGGAGAGGGACCATGGAGTGTTGAACACCCCCCCCTGGTCGAGGTCGATATCGGACGGTTCGAGGCCCACATACTGGGCACCACAACCGACGCAGTCAGAGGGGGCGCAGAGGTCCTTGATGGTCAATTCTGCCACTGCCACCTCTCCGCTGGGTGTCGCCAGCCAGATCTTCAGAGAGTCTTGATAGTTGCTGCCACACCACTCCTTGAACTCCTCGGAGTAGAACCTCCAGTCGACTATCACGCCGTAGTTGCCCGGCTCCAGGCAGGTCTGGAAGTGGACTTCGGAGTCAGTTTCGGTGAGCCCTTCGCCGGTGGTGAGCTTCAACATGTGGCCCCCGGTGAGCGGGAGAGTCGCGCCGAAGCTGGTGAGAATGACGGCAGCATCGATGTTCCAATTGGCCAGTGTGCCACTGGAGAAATCCAGGGTTGAGCAAGCCGGGTCACCGGTGCAGTTGAGGCATTCCCCACCGCAGGCACCAGCGACGGTGCAGAGAACCCCTGCCGGGCAGGAGCCGCAGCTGCCACCGCAACCGTCGTCACCACAAGTCTTCAAGAAGCAATCGGGCACGCAGACGTTAGTGCAGACGCCATTGCTGCAACTCTGCCCGGCCGCGCAGGTGCCACAGCTACCGCCACAGCCGTTAGCACCACACTCCTTGCCCAAGCACTGGGGCACGCACTGGTTGACACAGGCACCGGCATCGGTACAGACCTGTCCCAAGGCACAGGTGCCGCAGGAACCGCCACAACCGTCGGAGCCACACGCCTTGCCGGCGCAGGCCAGTTCACAGAGGTCCAGGCACTGGCCGCCAGCGACGCACTGCGCGTTTGGACCGCAGGTTCCGCAGCTGCCGTCGCAGCCGTCAGCGCCACACTCCTTACCTACGCATTGGGGCACACAGGCAATGACACAGCCGCCGTTTACACAGGTTTCGCCCGCCGCACAGCAGTTGCTGCCGCAAGCCTCGAAATCGCACCAGCACTGGCCTTCAATACAGGTTTCGTCCTGGCCGCAGGTACCGCAGGAACCGCCGCAGCCATCGCTACCGCACTCGATGCCGACGCAGGAGGGCTGACAACACGCACCGTCAGCGCAGAGCTGGCCGTCCGGGCAGCAGGTGGCACCACACTGCTGGAAGAGGCAACTGCAAAGCCCGTTGCCGCAAGTTTCGAGGTCTCCACAGGTTCCACAGCTGCCGCCACACCCGTCTTCGCCGCATTCCAGGCCGGCGCAATCAGGAACGCAGATCTCCACGCAGGAGCCCTCCCAGCACATCCAGCCCACATCGCAGGGGAGCGGTTCGGTCCACATGAGGCAATCTGCCTGCACTTCTTCGCACTCCCGCAACTCACCCTCCGGGGTGCATTCAGCCAACCCCGCCTCGCTGCATCCCTCGTCGGAAAGACATTCCTCCTGGCAGAGGCCGTCGGCGCAGAAAACCCCGTCAGGACATGCGCCACAGCTTCCGTCGCAGCCGTCAGCGCCACACTCCTTGCCCTCGCAGTCGGGAAGACACTCGAGCTGGCAATAGCCGTCGACACAGAGCGGCGCAACCCCGGGGCAAGTGCCACAGTTCCCCCCGCAGCCGTCATCGCCACACTCCCGGTCGGCACAATCTGGTACACAGAGGTCGGCAGTGAGGTCGGGCGACGCCACCTCATCGGGCAAAGTTACCAAGTCCACCGGGAGAACCTCATCCGGCGAAATGCGGGTATCCAGTTCCACGACGCTAACATCCGCCAGCAGATCGGTGCCGGCAAGCAGGTCTTCGTCACCGCTGACATCAATGAGAACCGGACCGGCGGAATTGCTGCACGCGGCCAACAAGACGGCAAGAATAGGAACGAGAAGTCGAAAATCCATCAGGTGCCCCCCCATGATCGGTCTCATACCGGCGCAGATTACCATTGCAACATCTGTTTTTGAAGAGAGGGAATTGCGTTGCGCTGTCGGCGACGCTGACTTTGCCCATTGCCGCCATGTTCGGCCCGCGCACTCGGGGCGTGAAATCACTTGCTTCGCAAGGCCGCAGTTTCTATCATGGCTCCGTCGGTAGCTACTCCAGCCCCGGAGTCCCGCATGAGACGCTTGCTGCTCGTCGCCCTGCTTCTTTCCGCAACTCTCCCCCTCTTCGCCGCCGAGAAATTGATTTGCATCGACCCTGGTCATGGTGGGTCTGACCCCGGGGCAGTGGGTTGCGGGCTGAAAGAGGCCACGGTGGTTCTGGACGTTGGTTGGCGCCTGCACGCCTTGCTCGAAGCAGACCCGGACCTGAAACCGGCAATGACCCGCACGGCGAATAACTATGTCAGCTTGCAAGGCCGCTGTAACTACGCCAATGACAAGGGGGCCGCTCGCTTTGCTTCGCTGCACTGCAACGCGTTCAACGGGTCGGCCAGCGGCATCGAGACCTACGCCTATACCAACGGTTCAGCATCCTCTTTCGACCAGCGGGACCGCATCCAGGATTGGATGACCGATACCTGGCCGAAGCTCCCGGACCGCGGCGGCAAGACCGCCGGCTACTACGTCATTAAGAACACCGCGATGCCAGCCACTCTTTCGGAATTGGCATTCATCGACAAATGCTCTCTTGATGCCACCTACCTCGCCGATGACACCGCCCTCCAGGCGGCGGCGATTGCGCACCACCAGGCACTGCGGGAATCCCTGGGACTGTCGGCCAAGCCGGTTACTCCCACTGACCCGCCGGTCGATGCACCGGTGGACCCCGATGACGGCACGGGCGTGCTCAAGGGCGTTGTCTTCCAGGACCAGGGCGTGGGTACCGAGGACATGTCACTGCGCCTGACTGGGGCCTGGGTCGAAGCTGCCGGGAGCGACGGCGTCTATGAGGCCGTCAACACCACCGCACCCCTGGGCGAGTTCATGGTCCCGCTACCCGCCGGGCAGTACCAGGTCATGGTCAGCCACAACGGCTACTACTCCAACGAACGTACCTGCACAGTCACCAAGGGAAGCGATACCTGGTGCTCCGTCGGGCTCTTTAAGAAGCCGGGGGCCCTGCCCCCTTCGCTGGGCACCCTTAGGGGCGTGCTCTACGAGGACCAGGGTATTGGCAACTCCGACACGTCGGTACGCCTCCCCGGGGCCAAAATCCTGATTGACAACCAGCAAGGCACCACCGATCAGACCGTCACGCCCGCCCCCGACGCCGAATGGCTCTTCGAAGTGCCGCCGGGCAAATACACCGTCACGGGCATCCACCAGGGCCACTGGACCAACACTCGGCAGTGCGAAGTCTACACGGGGCAGGTGACCTGGTGCTCCCTAGGCATGTTCAAGCAGGACCAGGGTGCTCCCCCCGACCCTCCGACCAATGGCGGCATTCTGCTGGGGGCCATCTACCTGGCAGATGAAAACGGCGATGGCGACCTGAGCATCCGGCTACCAGGAGCTCATGTCTCGGTTGAAGGCGCAGGCCTCCAAGACGATGCCATCGCCAGTGAACCCTACGGATTGTGGAGCTTCGCACTTCCGTCCGGCACCTTCACCGTCACCGCCACTATGGAAGGGTACTGGCCCAACAGTCGCACCTGCCCGGTGGGAACCGGGATGGAGGTCTGGTGTTCCGTCGGCTTACTAAAGGATGAAGGCGGCTACGGTGGGCCTGAAGACCCGTCGACACCGGCAGTGACTTCGGGTGACCCTGCTAATATCGTCCCCGAGGAACCGACAATCCAAACGGACGATCCCGACCTACCCGGTCAGCCCCTGGTGATTCCGCCCGAGGATGAGGCGGGCGGGGGCGGTTGCGCGGCCGGCACGACTGGCAGCAATTCGTTGTTGGTGCTGCTGCTACTGTTCGTCAGCGCACTTGTGATGTTGCGTCGAGGGAAGTCGGTGTTCGTACTGACGCTGGCGCTGGCGCTGGTACTGGCATCCGGGTCCATGATAGTGGCCGAGGAAGCACCGAGAGCTTTGGCCGTACAAGGTCTGCGGGTTATTGCCAAGGGCGATTTCACACACCCGGTACTCTCGCCAGATGGACGTCTGGTAGCGGTGACCAACGCACGACTCGACCGGCTGTGGACCATCAATCTTGGGACCACCGAACAAAGAGAGGTCGCCCACGGTGAAAGAGTGGGCTACGAGCCGCGCTGGCAGGACGCCGCCACCCTCGGCATCCGCCTGCCCACTCAGGCACGCCACGAAGTGCCGGCTCTAGGCCGGGACATGAGCGGCCAACTACGCGGCGCGCCCCAGCATTCCACGCCCGGCCGTTGGGTTCGAGTCCTGGATGATACGGCCTACCTTCAAACGGGGGCCGTCCGCCGGCAGATTTCCCCGGCCGGAGACCAGTTCTACGGTGCTGAGATGTCCACTGACGGCTCTCGCATTCTCTTCCACGGCCTGACTACTGGAGTTTACGTCCATCACGTCGCCAGCGGCCGCACTGACCATCTGGGCCCGGGCACCAACGCCCGCTTCGGTCCGGATTCCACCACCCTGGTGTTTGACCGCTGCGGCAACGACGGAGAG
>CALGBT010000524.1 GCA_937884235.1 uncultured Pseudomonadota bacterium | reverse complement strand
TGCGGAAAGGAAAAACTGATATGTTGCCAGCCCGGTATCTGGGTCCAACTTCTTCAGTTTCCTAAGTTTCTGCCACAGGCGCTTCTGGACGCCGATGTACTCCGCAATCTCATCCAGGGGGAAGCCCACTGAAGTGCGACGCAGGATGGCCGAAATGCGAGACATGAGCTCAATGGGGGAGTAAGGGCGGGCGATGAAGTCGTCAACCCCTTGTAGCAGAATCGCAGCCCGCTCGGCGGCCCTCCGCTTCTGTGACCCAATGAGCACGATGGGCAGATGGATCCGCTGGCTTCTCATGTAGCGGCAAAACGCCATGGCCCGCTCGTTGTTCTGCATGGCCACCAGGACCAGACCGATGGATGGTCCCAGGACGTGAGACATGGCGTCGGTTTCACCCTTGGCCACTGACAGATTGAAGAGCGGCTCAACCGATTCCTTGAGGCTCTTGACCTCTTCGTCGTCGTCGGCCACCAGGAGGATGTTGCGTCCCTCTGAACGGGAAACCTGGGAACGGGATTCGTCTTCCTCAGCCTCCACCGCCTGGATTCCCTGACTGCGCTGGATGAAGTAAACCCAGCGCATTGACCGGCTTCGCTCCGCCCAGTCCTTCTCCAGGACCAGTTGCCGCGTGCCATCAGGGCCGGTGCCCGCTCGGAAGGTCCCGTCGAAGCGGCGTCTCATCTCTGCCACTACGTAAAGTTCCTCACCGCCCGTTGCTCTCGCTGTTTCTGCCGCCATCACCGTCGACGGGATCATCTCCAGAGCCTCAGAGACCATGCGCGTCGACTGCATCAGCTGTTCGGGCGTGGACTGAGACAGCAGGCTTCCCAGGGGGAAGACACCAATGCGCTGTGGCAATGGCGAACCCAACAGAAACCGCATCTCCTGCGACATGCGGCGAGCTCCACCAAGCTGCACCAGCTTCTCCCCAAAGAATGGCTTGCATTGCAGAATAACGAATTGGTCACGGCGAATGTCTTTGTCGATATCCAGGCCCAGGAAACGGGCCACCTGCTCGACGTTTGCGGGCGATTCGGAAGTAAGCAGAGCAACTCTCTGTTTGTAGCGCAGTCCAGTGGCGAGGAAAGTGACTATCTTCGCCAACAGATCGAACTGCGCATCACCATACAGAAAGTACTTCCGGCCTTCTTCCAAGCCCTTTAGCGCGGTGTCGATGGTCTTGATTCCCCAGCGTTCCGTTTTGCCCTCCCTGCGGCCTTCCGCTTGCAAGGTGATAGTCGCATGGCTCTTCAACACCCCGATTCTGCACTAGGAAACGCATGCGCGCAAGGAACTTTCTTGTCATTCTGGTGCATTTCCGCACAACGTGTGACAGTCTGTCACCAACTTGCTCGGGAGAGAAGTCGACCTCGCCCGCTTGACAGGCCGGCGCCAACCGACCGATACTCACTCGGCACACCGCGGGCGAGTCCGCTGCTGCGTGGAGTCTCTACTTTGCGACGACCGTCAATTCCCGGCATTGTCCCTCTCGCCCTGGCGGGGTTTGCCCTCATGGCCAGCTACGGCATTGTCCGTCCGCTGGCGCGCGCCGTCTTCTCCTTCGAAGCCCGCTTCATGCTCTGGGGAATGGCGGCCACGCCCCTCCTGGTGACGCTACTCATCTGGCCATACGGTCTGGCCCTCACTCGACTGGGGCCACGCCGGACCGTGCTCTGGTGCACTGCGCTTTCCGGGCTACTCCTGGCTTTGCCGCTGCTCATCCGGCACCCCTATCTGACCTTCTTCCTGTATGTCTGGAAGGATGTCTACGTCGTGCTTCTCGTCGAGCAGTTCTGGTCACTGAGCAACTCCATGCATACCGTGGCATCCGGCAAGCGCAGCTTTGGCGTGCTCCTCTTCATCGGCGGCCTGGGGGCAGTTTTTGGCAATCAACTGGTGGCCCTCCTCGCAGAACCGCTTGGCTCGTGGACTGTCTACCAGGGCTCCATTCTCTTGCTCTTACCCTTCGCCTACTTCATTTCCCGAGCGCACATTGCCCTGGGTCATTCCGACCCTGGACCGGCCCGGGCCGACGCCCCAGGCGCCGCCGGTCTTGCCGTGTTGGCGCGGTCTCCTTACCTCCTCACCATCGCCGCCATCGTCGCGTTGGGCCAGGTCATGGCCGGGGCGCTGGAAGTGGTCTTCACGCAACATGTGGCTGCCACATATGGCACCGGGGACTTCGTCGCCAAAGCCCAGGATGCCCGGGCCGCCTTTGAGGGACGCTTCTGGACCTGGGTTAACCTCGGTTCCATGAGCATGCAGCTGGTCACGCCACTCATCCTCAGCCTCCTGGCCATCCCCACGATCCACCTCCTGATTCCCATTGCCCACCTCCTCGCCATCGGTCTCCTCCTCTTCTACCCGTCCCTCCATACCGCAGCCTTCGCCTTTGCCTGGTTCAAGGTGGTGGACTATTCCCTCTTCCGGGCCAGCAAGGAGGTTCTCTATGTGCCCCTCGACTTTGATGCGCGTTATCGAGCCAAGATGCTCATTGACATGACCATCTATCGAACGGCCAAGGGTGGCTCGGGAATGCTGCTCTACCTCCTGGGGACGGCAGTTGCGACCTTTGGGCGGATGCTCACCATCGCGGCATTGGTCGGCGCAACTCTCTGGACCGTTTTTGCTTGGAAAATCAGGCTTGGTTTTGCAAAGATTGAGAAGCGGCCTCAAGATAGACATGTGGACAATCAGAAGGGGGGCACCAGAGTTTGCTAGCCGAGTCCTACGGACATATCATCTCCATCACCATATGCATTCTCCTCTCTGGCCTTTTCTCGGGCTCAGAAACTGCGCTCACCAGTCTTCACCACGGACGCTTGCAGCAGTTGATTGCCGAGCACCGCCCGGGCACCCGCCTACTTCGTCTATGGCGCGACCGGCCCGTGACCGTGCTCAGCTTTCTGCTGGTGGCCAACAATCTAGTGAACATTCTGGCCTCTGCAGTGGCCACTGAATTCTCGCTGCGCATCGTCAGTAGCCTGGGTCTTGGGGGGGGCACCAGTCTCGCCATCGCCCTTTCCGTGGGGGCCATGACTTTTCTGATCCTGGTGTTCGGCGAAGTCGTACCCAAAACCTTCGCCCGCCACAACGCACGGTTGATTGCTCCGATCCTGCCAGTGCTCCTTGTCTTTTATTACCTGCTCTGGCCGCTGGCGAGACCCTTGGCCCGCATGGGCAAGAGGTTTATCGTGTTGGCCGGTGGGGACCCCAAATCTCCACTGCCTTCTATTACTGAAGAGGAGTTGGAATACCTTATACAACAGGGTACTACTGAAGGCAGTCTCGACTCTGAGAAAGAGAAGATTCTCTCAGGAGCTTTTGACCTGGAAGATACCATCGTCAAGGAAATCATGATTCCCCGCACCGACATAGTCATGCTCGAAGCCAGGGAATCGCTGGCCAAGGTCATGGCCACCATGGCCCAGTACAAGTTCTCTCGCTACCCGGTCTATCAAGAATCCCAGGATAAGGTCATTGGTTTCTTCTACTCCAAAGACCTCTTCGCCTACTTCCAGTCGTTGGAGAAGGAGCGCAAACCTTTCCGGCTCAGGGATTTTACCCGACCGTCATACTATGTGCCGGAAACCAAGCCGGTGGACTCGCTGCTGCGGGAGTTTCAGGCCGAGCGGGTGCACATCGCCGTTGTTGTGGATGAGTATGGTGGTACCGCTGGACTTGTCACCCTCGAGGACGTCATCGAGGAGCTCGTAGGGGAAATCTACGACGAGTATGACGAGGAAGAGAAGCTCTATACCCGCATCGACGATAATACGTTCATCGTCAGTGCTAAGCTGGCCGTGGAGGACCTCACCGACGAACTTGATCTTCCGGTCAGTTTCCCCGAAGACCGGGAATACGAAACCGTCGGCGGTCTCGTCCTGAACCTCGCCGAATCGGTACCCGAAGTGGGGGAATTTTTCACTTACGATGGCCCCCATACAGATTCGGAGTCAAAGGAGGCTGCCCCGCTTCTAGGCTTTGAAGTGATGGAGTCCGATGGGGTCAAGCTGGGCAACGTCAGGCTCTCCATCTTACCTCGGGATGGAGACGAGGTCCTGGACTAGCCCCCTCTTCCTAGGGCAACGCTGCTTCAATTGCTTTGGCCAGTCCGCTGTGCGAAACCACGGCCTTCTTGTAAACAATGGTCCCCGTGGCATCGATGAGCATCACCATCGAGTTCTTGCCGTATGCCGCCAACTCGTCTGGGAGGTCGCACAGAGCAATGTCACCCAGGTCATACTTCTCCCGCACGGCAGCGCAATACTCAAGGGTTGATGGATTCCCCGAGGGTTGGCTCGAAATCGCCATGATGATGTGCAGTCCGTCGGGGCCGTAGGTTTCGTGAAACTCATTCGCCACACTGGCGAATCCGTGGCAGGTGTTTCACCACCCGTAGAAGTGGTAGACCAGCGTCAGCGGCTTGCCACAGAAATCATGGATGTTTACAGGCTCTCCCGCACCATCCAGGAACTCGAGGGACGCGATACGATCCCCCAGGTTCAGCCCGAAAGGGGGAGGCGGGGGACAGACCGGCGCCAATTCCTCAACCAGGTCGGACGACTCGTCTGCCGACTCAGTTGCGTCTTGCGCCGCAGCATCGAGGGCTGAAGGCCCGGACCGTGGGCACCCGGTCAGCAACAGGAGGCATACCAACAGCGTCACGCGCACCATCACTCCGGCCTCCCTAGCGTCAACAACTCTACTTTCCCATCGCGGATGCCAACAAAGAGGCCCCGCTCGGGATAGTGCCGGCCCAGAGCAAAGGGATCGGCTACACCGGCCCCCAGCATCTCAGTGGCCATGGCCTCAGCGGCCCCCGGCACGAGGCCGCCGGTCGCGCCGCCAGTATACTCTGGGAGCAGATGGATACTGGCCATGGCAGCAGGGTCACCGCTTGCCCACAGCTCCAGACCCAGGGCGGGGTAGCTGTACACCGTGCCGGCCAGTCCCATGGCCCGGACCTGGGTTGCTGCTCCCAACAACTCCACAGCTGTGACCATCGGGGTACCCAGTAGCAGTGGAGTACCGTCAACAGTCAGCCCGTCGCCCAGCAACTCCAGCGCCGGGCCTGCCGGGGCAACGTCAACCGGCACGTCGGCAGGAGTTGGGGTCGCTTCCTCGACGGTACATGCCGAGACGTGGGCAAGGAGTCCGAGCAAACAGAGGAACAGAGCAATTTTGAGGCCATGGGCGTTCATGGTGCCACCTCCCCCATGAGGTCGAAGCGGACTTCGCTCACTTGCCCCACAACTGCGCCCTCGGCATCGTACAATGCCGCCCGCCAGTGCCCCCCCGTTATCCCGCCGGTGCCGGCGTATATTGGATTCAAGAGCGTTTTGAAGTAGATGCCGTTCTCCGGCATGGTGAAATGGTGGCAACCGCCAGCCACTTCCTCGTACGGCAGGCCCAGCGGGACTATGTATGGCACCTGTTGAAGGCCGTCGTAGGAGAGCATGATGCGCAACTCGAAGCTGGCCTCCGCACCCGGATTATAGACCGTCAGGTAGACCCGCATCGGCTCCCCCGGTTCGTCATAGTGGAGGCGTCGGGTGGTGAGGGTCACACGGGGTGTTGGTGCGACCACTGCCTCGCCCAGCACCGGCTCAAAGAGTACGGTCCCCACGCCCTCAATGTCGGTTCCGTCGGTGATTCGCTCGGCCACCTCCAACAGTTTGGTGGTACCCCACCAGTTGTGGGCAATGGAGCGCACCGCAACCCAGTCCGGCATCCCCTCCTCAAGGGGGTGGTACCAGCCAAAATCGGATGGTTCGCCGTTGCGGGTATTGTCGTGGATGTTGTTGTCCGCCACCACACGCACGTACCCGGCGCCGAGGCCTCCGGCCCCCTGAGCCGGGTTGTCGGTCTTGGCCGAGTTGCCAGTTATGGTGTTGTCAAAGAAGAAGGGAGTGGCATGGGGGAAACAGTCAACGCAGACATGCACGCCCCCTCCATCCAACACGGAATTGTTGTTGACGAAGGTGTTGTTCATGACGGCGCACACCGACGACACCAGGGCCAGTCCGCCGCCCTTGCTGTAACTGCTGCCCATGGCCGCGTTGCTTTCAAAGTGGTTGCCGACAATGGGTGAGGCCATGAGGTTGGTGCTTACCGCACCGCCATAGATGGACGAGTTGTTGAGGAATCGATTGTCCTGCAGGATGGGCTGGGAATCGTCTGCGTAGATGGCGCCGCCGTAATTGAAGCCGTCGGCGAAGTTGCCCTCGAAGAGGCAGTCCCGCACCCGCGGACTGGAGCCGGGCTCCATGTAAACTGCCGCCCCCCCCTCAATGTCTGCGGAAAAGGGCGTGCGGTTGTTGCGAAAGGTGCTGTGGTGCAGATAGGGTGAGGCCCCGTCCAGCGTCACTCCACGACTGGCCCCTTCCACCACGCACCACTCCAGAATCGAACCGCTCTGGTAGTCATCCAGGAAGGTGAAGACGGCATCAGTGGACGCGTTGTCAAGACGGATAGTGTTCCAGCGGGCCAGCCCGTCGCCTACCGGCGCTCCGGTAAAGACCACCGGTTTGGCCTCGGTGCCCCGCGCCAACAACTCTCCCTTCACATCAAGGGAGGCTCCCTCAGCTAGTTCTACCACCACGCCCGGTGCAATGGACAGGCTACTCTGGAGTTCAACGGTGGTCTCACCAACCACCCGATAGGGGCTGTCAGCTTTGACCCACTCCACCGACCCGGTAAGGGTACCAGAAACATCGCCGGCTCCTGCGGGAGCAGGCAGCAAAGATGCAGCGATTGCAGCCAGGAGCAGTCGGCAGCGCATGGGAACCTCGGTAGTTGGGTGGCAAACCTACTCGGAGACGGAGATGCGGCCGTTGCCCTTCTTGATTTGCTTGCCCAGGATCGCCACGTCCACCAGCTTCGCCTTGGCATTGCCATCGACGACGATGGCTTCCTTGCCAGTCAAGGTGCCTTCGGTGAATTCGACTTTGGCATTGCCGCTGGCCTCAATCCCCCGGGGGGCATTGATGGTGACTTCACTGAGGATGATCTTCGCATTCCCACTCGCTATAATGGCCGTTCTGCCGCCATTGAGCACACTGTCAGTAATGGTCACCAGGGCATTGCCACTGGCTTCCACCGCGACGGCGGCGTTGACGGTGAAGTCCGTAATAGTGATCTTGCAATCGGCTTCGGCATAGATGGCCACCGTGGCGCTGCCGTTAATCACTTTGTCAGCGAGGTTCAGTTTGTCGCCTTTGCCGCAGAAGTACTTTGCCCCGTTGGTGACCTTCGTGGCGCCGGCCCTGGTGGTAACGGTGACGCTTCTCTCGGACCTCTTGACCTTGACCTCGCCGCCTTCGATTTCGACCCGCCCCGCAGTCCCTTCCACTCGCACTGTCGGTGGATCATCGGCGAGGGCCGGCAGTGATACTAGAAGCGCCAGGACGACGCCTACGCAACGCAGATTGCTCATGAGTGCTCTCCTTTTGTCATTGAACACGACGCGCCCAGAATAGAGCAAATGGCGCGCCGAGAGAAGCAAAAGAACTACCATCGGTCTGGCGGCGCGGCCGTGCAGTAACATGAGACCAACATGTCGGGTTCCACCGTTGTCAGGTCTCCCTCCGCCTCCTCACCGGCGGCCACAACCTCGGAGTCGATCTGGCTGACGGTCTCCGCCGTCGCCATGCGGACGCCGCCCGCGGCCCCAGCAATCAGCGCCACCGAGATCGCCCACAGCGCCAGCCGCCAGCGCGACCGGCGACTTCCGCGACCGCCGTCGCCTGCCAGCCCAAGCATCAGCGCCCCTGTGGCCAGCAGATACGCAAGTGCCTTTCGAAGCAAATCCATCTTGTCGTCCTCCCGTTTCTTGCGACCAGTGTACGCAGCCGGCTAATGGATTGCCACCACCCCCCGCGCTGGCTATACTCCGCCATGGAAGCTGATCCTGAGGTGGTTGATGATGTTGCGAGCGTTGTCTCTGGCCGTGGTTGTTGCCATTTGTTCTTGCGGCGGAAACGCTGGATCGGATCTGGGCAAGGAGTGGACGGAGGTGCGCCCCCCGGCCCTGGGGTGCGAAACCAACGTGCCGGCCGGAGTCGACCCTGCAGTGGGGGCCATCTTTCAGTCGGATCACATGCTCTGCGTCAAGATCCAGATGGACCCTGCGGATTATGAAAAGATGAATCTTGAGACTCGTTTCGGGGCACCGATCACTGAGTTTGATGAGGTCCTGGGGCTCTTCTTTCTGGGCTGGGGCGAGTGCGACACGCCCTGGCCCGACGAGTTCACCTGGTATCATGCCGACGTCGAGGTGGACGGCGTGAAGTTGGCAGATGTCGGCATTCGCAAGAAGGGGTTCCTGGGGTCCATCTTCTCGACTGTGCCCTCAGTCAAGGTGAAGACCGACAAGTATAGCAAGGGCCAGTTCCTGGGCGATACGGAACGCCTCACTTTGAATAATAACTCCAACGAGCGCACGCGTATGGTCACTTGCCTGACCTATGATCTGGTGGCTGCTGCTGGCTACCCGGGGGTGCGCTGCAATCTGGCCAATGTAATGGTCAACGGCGAACCTCTCGGGGCCTACATTC
>CALGBT010000523.1 GCA_937884235.1 uncultured Pseudomonadota bacterium | reverse complement strand
CCCACACCATCCTCAGCAAGCACGCGCGTTCTCCCGTGGGAGAACCGGCCGGCACAGTCGGCCGAAGAGGGCACCATGCCTCGAAAGACCGCACGAGACGACAACACCCGGCCCACACGACATGATGCCCTCTCCCCTGCCCCTCTCCCACTGGGAGCGGGGGGTCGGCAGGGTAGAGAGTCAGGCTGGATGGAGGCGTTGGTCAGTCAGCGCAGCGGAAACCCAGCGAGATGTTTTTGGCCTTCATGGAATCAAAGCAGAGGAAATCGATGGCCTGGACGTGGGGGGCATCGGCGAAGGAGCCGCCCATGTGGTTGCGCTTGGTGCGAGGGTTGTCTTCCACGGGAACGGTCTCGCCCTGGGGATCGTCGTCGGGCAACTCGAAGATGGTCGACGTCCATTCCATGACATTGCCGCCCATGTCCATCATACCGAAGGATGACTTGCCGGCCCCGCGGCTGCCCACGGCCCAGGTAGTATTGGTGCCACAGCCCCGCCCTTCATCACCATGCGCGTTGGCAATGGAACAGTCGGGTTCGGTATCGCCCCAGGGGAACTTGCGTCGGTCTTCGCCTCGAGCCGCATATTGCCACTCGTGAAGCGTCGGTAGCCGCCTTCCGATGAAGGTGCAGTAGTCACGCGCGGCGAAGAAACTGGCGCAATTGATGGGATGATTACGCCGACCAGTCGCCCCCAGATTGCAGAAATCCGATTCCGAGTAGAGCAATACGTCCTTCCGCTGACACTTCCCCGCACGCAGGCACGTAGCAAACTGCGCAGCGGTGACCTCGGTGTGTTCCATGAGGAAGGTCTGCATCTCGATTTCTTCGCAGGCATCCTCTTCCTTGCAAACCCTCAGAGTACCCGGCGGAATGGGCAGGACCTCGGTGGGCCCGACGTCCGGCAGCCCCAGAATGTTGGCCTCGACAATGAGCGGGCCCATGGTCTGAGAAATTTCGTATTGCACGCCCCGGCTGCCCAGCAGCAGACCAGCTTCGATCTGCCACGAAAGCCCCGGCGGGAGGCCCGGAAGAACGCACAGAAGGTTTACCCAGAGCGGGAGAAAGCCGGTCCACATCGTCAGTGCTACCATGAATACCCCCAAGGCCGGCGGAGATTGCTAGAAACGTGGCCTGAGATCCAATTCGAAAAGCTCCGCCAGTTGCGCACTGATGTCGACGATTTGCAGCTTGTGATTGTGGCAAGCCCGCCTGGCGCAGGAGTGTACCTGACCGCCATTGGGGAGATTGAGCACGAACATCGGCGCACCACAGAAGATACAGCGCTCTTCCTCAGCACGCAAGCTGATGTTGCAGGTGGGGCAACGCATGTCATAGACTTCACCGTCATGAACCGGCAACACCGTTTCAACCTCGAAGTTGCCATAGCGAGCGTTGAGGTAGACCTCCCCAACCGCGTCCCCCGTTTCCGCCAACAACTTTACGGACGGCATGTCCCCCATTGGGTGCTCTGGCGCCATCAGGGAATGGCCGGCAGGACATTGCGCATTGCGGATGCAAAGGGACTCAGAAGGGACTTCGACGGTGAGCTTCTCCATGGTGCAGCCTCCAGATCAACGCTCGGTTACATACCACAATCACCCCACTTTTTCAAGTTTCGGGTGACACAATAATCGGATGCAATCCCGGCTTGGCTATGCTATGTTCGCGGGAAATTCGTTCTGAAATGGGGGGTTACAAGATGTTGAAGGGACATCCTAGGGGATTGTATGTTGCGTTCTTTGCCAACATGGGCGAGCGCTTCGGTTTCTACACCATGATGGCCATTCTGGTCATGTTCCTCCAAGCCCGCTTCGGGCTGGCACCGGACAAGGCCGGCGTCATCTACAGCGTCTTCTACTTCGCCATCTACGCCCTGGCATTGCTGGGCGGCTTCGTGGCTGACCGCACCCAGAGGTACAAGGCGGTAATCATGGCGGGCATCATCGTCATGTTCGCCGGGTATGTGCTCATGGCTATCCCCGGCATGGCACTACCCTTCGTCCTCACCGGACTATTCACCATCGCCTTCGGCAACGGCCTCTTCAAAGGGAACCTGCAGGCCCTGGTCGGCCAGATGTACGACGACCCGAAGTACTCCTCCCTGCGGGACTCCGCATTCAGCGTCTTCTATATGGGCATCAATATCGGGGCCGTTTTCGCCCCCAACGCCGCCGCTAGCATGCGCAACTGGTATCTGAGCAGCAAAGGCATGGGCTACGATGCCGACCTGCCATCCCTCTGCTGGCAGTTGAAAGACGGAACCCTCACCGATACCGCCAACCTGCAGACCCTGGCAGACAAGGTCTCGGGCAGCCATGTCACCGACCTCAGTGCGTTTGCCGATTCCTATATCAACATCTTCTCCACCGGGTACAACTACGCCTTTGGAGTTGCCGGCGTGGCCATGCTGATCTCCCTGACAACCTACTTCCTCTTCAAACGTCACCTCCCCAACCCGAGAGTGGCCGGGGGAATCGGCAATGCCGCTGAAGCTGTCAAGATGCCCTGGGAAGAAGAGAAGAAACGACTGGTGGCCCTCGGCCTGGTCTTCCTCGTGGTCATCTTCTTCTGGATGTCCTTCCACCAGAACGGCCTGACCCTCACTTATCTGGCCCGGGACTACACGGCCAAAACCGTGGACCCGTTGAGCTACCTTATCTTCGATATCAGAGGCCTGCTCCTGGTGGCCTCCATGATTGTCGGTGCAGTAATGATGGTGCGAGTTGCTTCGACCACCATCCACCGAGGCATCGGCCTCGTCCTGCTGGGCGGCGGTGGTGCCCTGGCCTGGATACTCTACGGCACCTACCCGGCCCTCAACACCATCGAACCGGAAATCTTCCAGCAGTTCAACCCTTACTTCGTCGTCTTCCTCACCCCGGTGGTCGTCGGGCTCTTCACCTGGTTGCACGAGCGGGGCAAGGAACCGTCCACGCCGCGCAAGATCGGTATCGGCATGATCCTGGCCGCCCTCGGCTTCGTAATTCTGCTGGTGGGATCCCTGGGCCTGACTTCCCCCGCCGAACTCGCCGGCGCACCGAGCCCCGACCGCATCTCCCCGTACTGGCTCGTCGGCACCTACTTCACGCTGACCATCGCTGAGCTCTTCCTCAGCCCCATGGGCATCTCTTTCGTGTCCAAAGTGGCACCGCCCCGCTTCCAGGGGCTCATGCAGGGAGGGTGGCTGGGCGCCACCGCACTGGGTAACCAACTGCTCTTCGTTGGCAGCTCCATGTGGGTAGCCTTTGACCTGTGGCTGGTCTGGCTCGTCTTCGTCATCTGCTGCCTCATTTCCGCGACGTTCATCTTCAGCATCCTGAAGAAACTGGAGCTGTCGACCTCGGGTTAGCTGCCGCAACACAGAAAACCGTACCCGGCACCGCCCGTCAGGGCCACAGTTTGCGCCCCACCCAAACCATCGCCGACAATCTAGAGACGGCGCCAGGCTGACGCCAGGCGCTGTGATGAGGTCATTATTTGGGGGACTTTTCGCAGACGTAGGCACGGGTATCGTCGCAGCTACCATCTTCCCAGAGCCCTGAGGGTTGATTCCAGCCGCAGTCCTGACACATGAACCCACAGTCCTCGTTGCCGAACCAGCCGCCGTTGTTGGGCTGTAGCCAACGCCAGAAAGTTAACGCCCCGTTGAATGGGGTACCGCTGTGCCAGGTCCAGACTCCCTCTTCAGCGGAGTCCGAGAGGCCGAGCCAGCAGGTGCCACCACAGAGGCCGTCGACGTAGTTGTTCTCGGCCTCAGAGTCGACGGTCACAAGGAAGCCGCCAAAACCCTGGCAGGTGGCTTTGGCATCGCCCCAGCTCTTGCCGGTGCCGTAGAGATAGCAGTGGTTCTGCCAGACGGACCCCTCGCAATCCTCGCAGGTCGAGGCGCCAACGATTTTGGAGGCCTCGGCAAAGGGCCCCGGCTTGGGATCAGCGGGAGTCACCCGGCAGGTCCAGGCCTGGCAACCGGCACAGTTCCAGGTGGGACACCCCGCAGTTGCCGAGGCCGGCAACACCGCAGCAGTGTACGCCTGCTGAAGAACACCGTTCAGGTACCACTGGTAGCTGTAGGTAATGGGGTCACTCTCAATGTCCTGGGAGTCCACATCGACTACACACGTCAGATTGTCCGAGGCCACTGGATTGGGCGGAGTGATGGAAACCTCCGGGGCCGACGGCGGGAAATTGGGCTGGGGCACACAGACCTCGGCCGGCGTGTCCGACGACCACGACGTCGCTCCCACCAGCTTGGCGTGGAGGGCGTTGGTCCCCAAATCGAACAGATGGGAGAACTGGTTCTGATCAGCACCCCAATATGCCACCGTATTGGCCTGCACCGGGAGCCAGGTCAGTGGCACAAAGCTCTCACCAGAATAGAGTGCGGCATTGGATATCCGGACCTCATCCAGACGACCGTTGAAGAACCGGTTCACCGCCTGTGCGTCAGTGTCGTAGCGAGCCCCGATGTAAAGCGGCACATCCGCGGCCGCCGGCTGGAAAGTATCGGTACTCGTATGCACCAATTGCCCATCCAGATAGAGGCGCAGCTGGGAGGCATCATAGACCGCCGCCACATGATGCCACTTACCGTCTACCGGCACCTGCTCGGCGGTGACGGTGAAATTGCTGGCACCGTTACCACTGCTTCCCCGCACATTGAAGACGAGGTCATTCTGGCCTTGCACTTGCAGCGAGAACGACCGTGCACCGCTATCGGGGCCACGGTAGCGGCTAAGCAGTGAGCGTGGCCCGACGTCCACCACCACCGGGTTCTGCTTGAACCAGGTCTCGATGGTGAAGGTCACGGGAAGATCAAGTGCCGCCGCGTCAGGTACTATCCCATAACCGCTCTGACCGTCCAGCCCCAAGCTCCCGCAACCGCAATTGGCCACCGCTTGCCCAGAGCAGAGACCGCCACTGCAGCTGTCACTGACAGTGCACGGGTCTTCGTCATCGCAGAGGCCGTCTTGGGCCGGATGGAGGCAGGTATCAAAGTCACAGACGTCGTCGGTGCAGACATTGCCATCGCTACAATCGTTGAGTTGGCCGGCCACGCACTGGCCGTCGCTGCATTGGTCATCGAAGGTGCAGGCATCACCGTCCTCGCAGGAATCGGCATTAGGAGCATAGACACAGCCGCTATTGGCATCACACGAATCATCGGTGCAGGAGTTATTGTCGTCACAACTCACTCCCGCCCCCGCAATGCAGATGCCGGCCGCGCAATAGTCGCCTGCGGTACACGCGTTACCATCATCACAAGGGTCGCTATGCGGGAGATTGATACAGCCCCCGGCCGGGTCACACGAATCGTTGGTGCAGAGATTGTCGTCATCACAATTGGGGGCCTCGCCCCCTACGCAATCACCATCCACACAACCATCCCCGAGGGTACAGGCGTTGTTGTCGGAACAGGTCGCCTGATTGGGCGCATACACGCAGCCCTGGAGCGGGTCACAAGAGTCATCGGTGCAGATGTTCTGGTCGTTGCACTTGAGTGGCTGTCCCGGCTGGCAGGCCCCGGCCACACACTGGTCGCCACCGGTGCAGGCATTGCCATCCTCGCAGGCAATGCTCACCGGTGTATTCTTGCACTGCCCCAGCTGATTGCAGAGGTCTTCGGTACAAACGTTGTTATCGTCACAGTCTTTCGGTGCGCCTGAAACACAGATGGTATTGGCGCACTGGTCGCCGACAGTGCAGAGATCGCCGTCATCGCAAGGTTGCGCATTGGGCGTATAGATGCACTCGCCCGTCTCCGCATTGCAACTATCGGTGGTACAGGGGTTATCGTCATCGCAAGCGTAGAGCAATTCACCGGGAACACACTCCCCGGCCACACAGTGATCCGCCAGCGTGCATGCATTGCCGTCGTCACAGGGCAAATCGTTGGGTTCGTGAACACAACCCGCAGCCGGGTCGCAGAAATCGTTGGTACACGGGTTATCATCGGCGACACAGACCACCAACTCGCCCTTGCACACCGCATCGATACACTGGTCACCGGTGGTGCAAAGATCCCCATCCTCGCAGGCCCCCGTCAGTTCCGAAGACTTGCAGCCCGAAGCAGGCAAACAGCTGTTCTTCGTACAGGGATTCCCATCTTCACAACTTATGGACTGACCAATGCAGAGCCCATCCATGCAAAGGTCCGGGTCGGTGCACTTGTTGCCGTCATTGCAACTGCCGCCCGCAGTGGGGGTGTGCAGACAACCAAACTCACTGCTGCAGGTATCCACCGTGCAAGGGTTGGAGTCGTTGCAATCCTCTACCGCACCAACGCACTTCCCCCCATCGCAGACATCACCCGAGGTGCAGGCATCGAGATCATCGCAGACCTCGCCATCCCCGGCAGCATCCTCGAAACACTCCCCGGTGGCCGCATCACAGAGGAAAGCCCGGCAGGGGTCCTCAGACTCCTCACAAGCCACCTTGGTCTGCGGATCGATGATGCAATTGCCGTCAATGCAATGCAGCGAACCATTGCACAGATTGTCGTCGTTGAGCTCAAGGCAGTCACCGTTGTTGACGCAGGCACAGACCAACTCCCCGGGCACGCACTGGCCCAGCTCACAATAATCGCCCGCAGTACAATCCGTGCCATCGTCGCAATCGCCGTCCGCATTCTGATAGTAACAGCCCGTCTCCGGGTCGCAGTCATCCACTGTACAGCCGTTCTTGTCGTCGCAGCTCTTATCACCACCGACCGTGCATTCACCGTTGATACAGGCATCTCCCGTCGTACACAGGCTCTCGTCGTCGCACTCCTCCTCCAATGCAATGGCGGATCCATCCTCGTTGCAAAGGTTGGCCACCGTCCCCTTGCACCAGCGGGCATCAGGAGTACAAATCCAATCGAGGCATTTGCCCTGCAGGCAGTACTGCCCGGTGGGGCAATCAGCGGAATCGACACACTCGACACAAGTTCCCTCTTCCTCGTCACAGATGAGCCCAGCGACGGTGCACTCAGCATCGGAATTACACCCACCTTCCTTGGGAATGCAGGCATTCGCTTCGCAGCGATAACCGGGGGGGCAATGCGAATTGATCAGACATTCAACACAGGTGCTGGTATCCACAGCACAGTAGTACTCACCGCACTGCTTGTCCGAGGTGCAGGCCTGGGTCGGCACATCAGGGGGCAGTTCCACATCGGGGCCCTCGAATATCTCCCCCGAGGGCGCCAGAATATCACCAGCCCCGACGATGGAGGCTTCCGTAGTCGCCTTGGAACCACACCCCGCAAACCCCACCAGCAGCACGATTGCAAGTCCTACATTAAGCAACTCCAGCCCTGCGCGTTTCATGATTTGCCTCCGGCATCGATCACGTACGTCCAGCTTTAGTACCCGCGCATTGTATAGAAGAAGAGCAGACGAAACAACGGAAAGACGAACCGGACATGAGTACGCCCGGTGGGGGCGTTACACCTCTTCGAAATCTGCGTCAATGACGTCCTCGGCAGGCGCCGCTCCAGCCCCCGGGGCCGGGCCGGCTCCAGGCGCTGACTCAGCACCCGGCGCCTTCTCGCCACCGGCCTGCTGATACATCATCTCGGCCAGGCGATGGGAGGCCTGAACCATCTCTTCGTTGGCCTTCTTGATGCGCTCGAAGTCGTCGGTCTTAAGAGCCTCACGCAGCTCATTCATCGCCTTCTCCAGCCGCACCTGGTCTTCCGCAGAGAGCTTATCCTTGTGCTCCACCAGATTCTTCTCCACCTGATACAGCATGGAATCAGCCTGGTTCCTCAATTCCACGGTTTCTCGCCGCTTCTTGTCATCGGCCTCGTTGACCTCGGCATCCTTGACCATGGAATCAATCTCATCCTCGGAGAGACCGCTCGAAGCCTTGATGGTGATGGCCTGCTTCTTGTTTGTGGCCTTGTCAGCAGCCGAGACGGAGAGAATCCCGTTAGCATCAATATCGAAAGAGACCTCCACCTGCGGAATCCCACGAGGGGCAGGCGGGATTCCATCAAGAATGAACTTGCCCAGGGTACGGTTGTGCGCTGCCATCTCCCGCTCGCCCTGCAGCACGTGTATCTCCACGCTCAATTGATTGTCCGCCGCCGTCGAGAAAACCTCCGACTTGGTGCACGGAATCGTCGTGTTACGCGTAATGAGCTTCGTCATCACGCCACCGAGGGTCTCGATGCCAAGGGAAAGAGGCGTCACGTCCAGCAACAAAATGTCCGTCACTTCGCCAGCCAGCACCGCCCCCTGCACCGCCGCCCCCATGGCCACAACTTCGTCGGGGTTGACACCCTTGTGCGGGGCCTTGCCGAAGAACTCCTCGACCTTCTTCTGCACCATGGGCATCCTGGTGGAACCGCCCACCAGAATCACTTCATCAATGTCGCCCGGGCGCTTGCCAGCATCGGCCAGGGCACGCCGCACCGGCTCGAAGCTGCGATCAACGAGGTCTTCTACCAGCTGCTCCAGTTTGCTGCGACTGACCTTCCGCACCAAGTGCTTGGGGCCCGTCGCATCAGCCGTCAGGAAGGGCAGATTCACCTCTGTCTCCATGGTGGAGGAGAGCTCGATCTTGGCCTTCTCGGCAGCTTCTT
>CALGBT010000522.1 GCA_937884235.1 uncultured Pseudomonadota bacterium | reverse complement strand
GGGTCCCAGAGCAGCACGCCGCCCGCAGGGTGGTTCCAACTCTCGAATCTGAACCCTGGGGTTAGCTGCAGGTCGTCCACAGGCTGAAAGACCAGATCGAAATAGGTCACCGCCCGCCAATAATCGTCGCTAAGTTCGTATGGCTCCACGTCCTGCTCGTCACTCTGGGAGACTCCAGTGATAGTCGACCCCGGATGGTAGTAGTCGCGTGGCACCGGGAGGTCGCCGGTGAAACTGGCGTATTGCCAGTTGCCGTCGACGCCAACGTTCAACGAAAACCACTTGGCCGGCGAATACTCTGCATCGGCGCGGGTCCCCACCGTATACACCTGGGCATCGAGGCCGAGAGGCCCGGTATCGAAATTGAACGCGTCCAATCCAAGATAGGGTTTTACCACCACCGAGAAGTCCTTTTCGACGTGCCGCCAGGTTGTAATCACCCGGTTGAAATCTGACTTCAAGGTGAGGTTGATGCCCCGGTCATCGCCGTCGGTGGTCACCACGGTGAGCGCATCATGAGAGCCAAGCCAGAGGAGCCCCAGTCGATTGCTGGAGTTGGGATTCCACATCGCCTGCGCCTGGTAGTCCCAGTATACCGGTGCAATGAGGAAGCTATCAGCATCAGCGATGGCCAAGGCCGCGGCCAGCACGGCATCGATGTAAGAACGACGAACGCCCAGGCGAAAGGAGCCATCCTCGCCAATTGGTCCATCGGCGTAGGCACCGGCATTGAGCAGATTGATATCCACCTCACCAGAGAATACGTCAGGACGCTCCTTGCTCGTGGTTACGTCAATAATGCCGCCGATGGCATCGCCGTAACGCGTGGGGTAGTTGCCCGGATAGTAGCCGATATCTTCCAGGAAGTTTGGATTGATCACCGAAGGCCCCGCCAGGAAGTGGTAGATCAGCGGCACCTCGATGCCATCCACGAAGACCTTGGTATCGTTGGGCTTGGTACCCCGGACGATGAGCAGACCAGCGCCATAGCTGGAGCGAGCCACGCCGGGCAAGGTCTCGACGACTCGCACGGGGTCGCCAAAAGTCCCTGGCACTGTCTCGAGAGTGCGCTGCTCCAGCACATACTTGGTCACCACAACCTGCTGCTTCTGGCCCTTGACCACGATCTCATATGGATTATCGATCGCCGATTCGAGCAGCAACGACACCTCCAGGGTCTTGCCCTCTTCAAGGGTCAACTCCGTCTCCAGAGGCTTGTATTCGCTGGCTGAGACGAAAACCTTGTAGGTCCCCGGTTCAATGCGACGTAAGGTGAACTTGCCCTTGCCATCGGTAGTGGTGCGAGCGCGCCCCTCCAGGGTCACTTCAGCCCCCACCACAGGCAATCCGACCCCCTTTTCCTTGACGGTCCCGGTGAGCACTTGCCCGGGCTCCACTTTCACGGACTTCTGCTCCAACTTGAATCGATAGGTGTAGCCAATCCGCACTGGTATGGGTTGCCCGTCCAGGGTGGCAGGGGTGAACTCGAACTGCTTAACCGCGGCGATGGCCGCCTGGTCAAAGACCTCTCCCGCAGACTCCTGCAGTGCAATCTCCGTCACCTGCCCCTCGGCATCCACTACTACCAGGAGTTGAACCGCCGCCTCCCGACCCTCGGCCTTGGCCTCCTCCGGATACTCGGCATGAACGAACCGCAAGAGCACTGGCGGCACAACTACAGGCGCCACCACAGGCTCTTCCTGGCCTCGAGCGGGTAGTGCCCAGGTCAAAACCAGTAGAAGAATCAGCGGTACCTTCCGTTCCATGGCATTACTCCAGCACAAAAAGGAAGGGAACCGTGATCTTCACACCCACTGGCTCGCCCTCTTGCAATGCAGGTTCAAACTCTAACTCCCAGGCCGTCTCGACTGCAACCTTGTCCAGGGCAGGGTGAAGCCCCTTCTTCAAAGTGACGCCAGCCACCTTGCCTTCCTTGTCCACCGTCACCAGGACGTAGACCCGCCCCTGGATCTCGAGGGCCCGAATCTCATCAGGATACTTGGGGGCCACAACCTTCTTCATCTTCGCATCCCGAGTCACCCGATGCTTGGATGTGGTTGCCACCTTGCGGGTCCGGGGGTCCTTCTTCTTCCCCGCAATGGGGCCGCCGCCCCCGGGGCCAAGATTGCCGTCCTCGTCGGGCAGCGCTGCCTCCTCTCCGGGGCCGGCAGATTCCTCCTGGAACTCCTCGCCGTCGGTTGCCAGGTCGTCGGCTCCGGGCTGCTCACTGAGGGCTGTGGCAGGGTCGTCATTGTACCCCTCTTCCGGCACATCCATGCCATCGCCCGCCTGGACGTTCACCGACGAGCCACCCTGGTCCGAGCTGCTGGTGCCGCCCTTCATGGTGAAATCGAGGTCGATAGCGGCCCCTCGCTTGGCCCCGGCCATCTCGGGAGTTGGAGGCGCAGGCTTCTCGCCGGCCGCTGGCTTGACTGATTTCTTTTGCTGGCGAGAGCGCGGTTTGCGGCGCTTCTTGTCTGCCGGCGGCTTCTTGGCAACCTTCTCTGACGGCTTCTCCACCTTTGCTGGGGGCGGCTTGACTTCGGGCTTCTCCTCCGGCTTCGGCTCAGGCTTCACCTCTTCCTTCTTCTTCTCCAATTCAGCGCGCCGCTTCTGCGCCTCCTCCACCAACTTCTTGCGCAAATCGGCGAGCTTCTCCTGGGCTTCCTTGACTTTCTGCAGGTCTTCTGGCCGCGCCTCTTTGAGCTTTCGTTTCTCGTTCATCTCAAGCTTCTTCAGCGCCTCTTTGATCTCCTTCTGTTTCTGCGTTTCGTCCCGCTCTTCCTTGGCCTTCTGCACCATGCGCAACTTCACCGTGCGCATCTGCTCACGCACGTCAGGCCTTTCCAGTTGCATCGCTAACAGAATCAGGATTCCGTGCAGCGCCACTGAAAAGGCGAGGCCGATATAGAGGGGACCACGCTTCACTTCTCGGTCTCCCTACCCTTCTCCACCGCCGCGGCGAAGTTCTTGACGCCGTTCATCTGTGCCAGGTTGATGAGATACATCACCTTGCCGTAAGCGACTCGCTTGTCACCACTGATGACCGCCTCCACTTCCGGATCGCTGGCAATGAAATTCCGTATGTACTCGACGGTCTCCTGCTCTGACGCCTTCTTCCCCTCGACGGTAAAGTCGCCATCCTTGTCAACCCCCACAACCAGCGGTGATTTGGAGCCCGGTCCAGCCTCCGAGGCCTGGGGCAGCTTCATGTTCACCGCCCCCCGCACGATGTACGTCGCCGTCACCATGAAGATCACCAACAGCACCAACATGATGTCAACCAGGGGAACGACATTGATGCCTTCGATGATCTTTCCTTTGCCACCATTAGTATGCATAGCTGAACTCCGTGACTACGAAATGTCGGTGTGGCGCTTGACCTTCGTCCACGCCAGGACTTCAAAACGCTCGGCGTATCCTTCGGAGAGTCGGGCAAAGTAGTTGTAGAAGACGACGCAAGGAATCGCCACCGCAATGCCCGCCGCCGTTGCCACCAGAGCCTCGGAGATGCCCCCCATCACTGAGGAAGCGCCGCCGTCCATCTCGATACTGAGTTGGTTAAAGGCCACGATGACGCCAATGACCGTTCCCAGCAGACCGATGAAGGGTGCGTTGTTGCCCAGCGTCCCGAGGACCGGAGTGAAGCGGTCCAGGTAGCGCCGGTAGGCAGCAACGGCACCTTGCACCTGCGATGACAGCAACTGCCCTGAAGCATCCTCTGCCTCGGTCTCCCGGGCGGCCCGTTCGAGGGAGGTGAGCAAACGACACTCATGGCACCCTTCGAGGTCCCCGACCGGCTTGCGCTCCCGGTCCGAAAAACCGAGCATTTCCACCTCCAGCGCAAACAGGTACTTCCGGCTTCGACGTAAAACCAGCGAACGCTCAACAACCAGGGCAACCGACAAGAAAGAAAGCGCAACGAGCAGATAGAGCACCCATTCCGCTCCAAGTAACGCTACATTTACAAATACTTCAGTCAACATGCTTCACCCCCGAAAGAGTAGCCCATCAGAAAATTCTTGCGCCATCCTAGCACGATGTGCAGCCAGGACAAAGAGCCTGTTAGCGTCTGTCGCCCTTGCAGCCGCCGGTTGCTGCAACACCGACGGCCGGAAAACCTGTCCGGATAGCCGCTGCCCGCTAAGTTAGGTTCCCGCTATTTGCTTGCAAAGGACCACAGAGTATATTATCAAGCGGTTCGTTGATTTGTTGCCCTGCCGGAGGGATGGCCGAGTGGACGAAGGCGCTTGACTCGAAATCAAGTGTGCGCCCTGCGCACCGGGGGTTCGAATCCCTCTCTCTCCGCAAAACTCACAATTCGATGGAGGTATCATGCGAACTCCAGTTCCAGGACTCCCCTCTGCCCTTGTGGCCTTGGTTCTCGTTTGCAGCTGCTCTGCTGGCAGTGAGCTGATTGCCGCAGCTGACATTGCCACTGATGACCTCGCGGCCACCGATGCTGCGACTGCCTCCGACCAATCGAGTGTCTGGCCCGATGACGCAGCGCCGGAGATGTCAGCACCAGACCTCCTCCAGCCCGACATGAATAGCGGCTGGGAATGCGTTGAGGACAGCGACTGTGCGGGGCTTGCGGCCCTCCCCGCCTGCCGTCTCTATGAGTGCAGCGACGAACATCTCTGCATCGCCGCCGACGCTCCTGACGGCGCCCCCTGCCAACCCGACGAACTTTGCTTCCAAAGTGGCACCTGTCTGGCGTCGAGCTGCGTCGCCGACCTGCCCCTGGTGTGCAACGACGAGAATCCCTGCACCGAAGACTCGTGCGACCCGACAGCCGGATGTGTCACCATTCCCCTGGACGGACCTTGCGACGATGGCGACGCGTGTACCGATGGCGACGGGTGCGCAGAATCCGTTTGCACCGGAGTCGCGATGGACTGTAACGATGAAAACCCGTGCACCGCCGATTCCTGCGACCCTCAGACCGGGTGCCTCCACACCAACCAGGATGGGGCATGCGAGGATGGCGACCCGTGCACTGTGGGGGACATCTGCGTCGGCGGAGGCTGCACAGCCGCAGAGAATATCTGCGAGTGCTACACCGATGACGATTGCTACGCCTACCTCCTTGAGGATTGCGTGCAGACCACCTTCTGCAACACCAGCGAGCCCCCTTTTGTCTGCGAAGTGAAGGAGCTTGAATGTGCAGATACCGGCTCCATTTGCGGCACTGCCCAGTGCAACCCTCTCCTCGGCGAGTGCGAAATCCTGGCTGCCAACGAAGGCGCAGAGTGTCAGGAGCCTCTCAACTGTGTTGTCGACGGACTCTGCCAGGCCGGGACCTGCAGTGGCCAAGAGGTCGAGTGCGTTGACGACAACCCCTGCACCCAGGACGCGTGTATCATGGGCATGGGCTGTCAATTCCTGCCGGCAATCGTCCCTTGCGATGACGGCGACCCTTGCACTGTCAACGACTTCTGCAATCTGGATGGCGAGTGCCTCGGTCTAGACACCGGGTGCCAGGAGCTGCCCACCCTGGGGCTGAAGCTCACCAGCCTGGTTTTCGAGGAGCCGGGATTCTGCCTGCCATCCGCCGTTCCCGGACAGGATTGTACCGATGCGACTGCCCTGGTTAACTCCTTTGTTGAGGACGACATCCAGTCTGCCGATGACCCCCTGGTAATGCTCGGCAACTTCGCCCCCTTTGACCTGGACGGTGACAGCAGCACCTTCGCCCTGGGACCGGGAAATTGCACCTTTGACAACCAGGGAGTGTTGGTGGGTTGCTCTTTTGTGGGAGTACCATCCAGTATGGAGCCAGTCACCTATCACGGAGACACCGCCTGCCTCACCGAGGCCGGTCAGGAATCGTCCGCACCCTGCTTTCACGTCGCTGGCAACTCCATCGAAGTGGGGATCATGGACATCGTCATCCCCATTTCGCAAGCTGAGGTCACCGGGACTTTCCTGGGCATGCCCGAACCGGGCCAGATTTCGCAGGGTCACATCGACGCCTTCCTCCAAAAGAGCGTCACCGATGTCATCAAGGTGACACTCCCGCTGATGCCCCCGCTGCAGCTAAGCGATCTCCTTGATGCCAGCGACCTCATCACCGTCAATGGCGAAGCCGGTTGGCCCCTCCTCATCCATTTCACCGCCACGACAGTCCCCGTCAAGTAGAGGAATAGAGGAACTGCCTCAGGGTTCTTGTTTGTGAGCCCGCGGCTAACGTGCTACAACTGAGGCATGGGTGAGACGAGGAGGAATCCATGGAAGGACGCACTGAAAGATTGAGCAAAGGACGCGGCCCGAGCTTCGGACATTTTTACGTGCTGGTAGCGCTCATTTTGCTGGTTGCCGGCTCCGTCGGCTACCTTTTCGTGGCGCTGCGCGGCGCCGACGCTAACCTGCGCACCGAATTGGGCGACACCGCGGGCAGCCTTGAGGGCGCCCTGGAGTTGCAACAGAAGGCTCTGCAAGCGCACCTGGCAGACCTCGAAGTCAACCTGGAGAAGAGCGGCAAGAAACTTGATGCCCTCGCCGCCGAAGTGGGCAAACTGCGCAAGGATCTTGGCGATTACCGCGCGGTGGTTGATGCCAGCCTCGCTGAGCTGCAGGGAAAGGATGCCGAGCTGGCGGCTCAGCTCAAGGCCAAGGCGGAGGAGTTTGCCACCCAGATCGAGATGACCCGCGCCGGGTTCGCCAAGGAGCAGGAGACCATGAACACCATGGTGGCTCAAATCCAGGACGACTCGAAGTACATTGTCAGTGAGTTGGGCAAGAAAGCAGAGAAGGCCTACATGCGCTTCATGGAGCGCAAACTGAAGAAGAATATCGCCGCGGTTTCGGAGAAGGTCGATACCGTTTCCGCCAAGGTGGACACGGTCAAGGGCGACCTCGAACAGCAGATCATCGCCACCCACAGCAAGATCGCCGAGATGGTGGGCTCAGTGGGCGAGACCATCAAGCAGAAGGTTGAAGAACACGTCAAGATCGACTTTGTGCCATCGGAAACGGACGAGGAGTAGCCATGCGTCTGAGGTTCGCAATAGCCATGGGCCTGCTCCTGACGGTGTTGGGAGGGTGCCGCACCACCAACAGTGACCAAACCATGCTGCAACGGGAATTGGGGGCCAACGTACCGCTGTGGGTCGACCTGGAGTGCTCCAATAAAGGGAAGCCACGTTTCAAGGAATACAGCGTTCTCAAGCTGCCCACGGAAATTGTCGGATGGGCCCTCGCCCGCCTCGACGACAAATGCCGGGTGTATGGCACCATCGTGGAGAAGGGTGCGACAGCAGATCTCTGCGACATCCGCTACCGTTCCAAGCAGCCCGTCACAACGGGCAACCGCTGCCGCTGCGTAGCCGGTCGCTACGATCTGGAAGAGGGCTACCCATCCTCGAAGCATTGTTGCCAGAAGTACCCCGATAAGGTCTACTGCAAGGAAAAAGCCCAACTCCCCGTCGACGCCCCAACAGATACGCTGCTCCCTCGCACGGACGATTGACTTAAAGAAAAGGCTTTGCTAGTTTCAGGGCACCGTCGGGTTCGCCTATGCAGGCGCGACCCGGGCGGCAGTTGCACGAGCAGGGAGGAAACATGCGCAGAGACAAGGACATGTTCATCAGGCACCACGGCGGGAGACGCAAGAGTCTCATGTCGAAGTTGGGTACGGTTGTCTTCGTGCTCTCCCTGGTTTTGGTGAACTACTGGGTCTTCTTGAAGGACAGTTTGACAATCTCGGCGCCATCCCTTGAACAGACGGTGCAGCCACCCCCGGGCATCGAAATTCCCGCCCCCGAGCCCACCAGCATTGATGTCCCCGTCGATCTCCCTGACGACCAGCCAGCCACCACGGTAGCCGGTGAACTGAAACGTGGCGAGACCATGCTCCGCGCCCTGCAGAAACTCGGTGTCGATACCACCGAAGCCCTGCCCGTGGTAAACGCCATGGAAGACGTCCTGGATTTCCGCTCAGCGAAAGCGGGCAACACCTTCAAGATAGAGCTTGACCGCGTCGGTCAGGTGGTGGAATTCGAATTCAAGCAGTCGCCCACTGAGATCTACGTGGTCACTCGCCAGGATGGCGGCAAGTACGCAGCCGCCAGAAAGGAAGTACCTACCGAGATTCGGGTAGCGTCCATCGGCTGCTCCATTCAGGGCTCACTCTACCGCAGCTTCCAGCGCTGTGGCGGAGATGCCCGGCTGGCCAACCTTTTCATGAATCTCTTCGCCTGGGATTTCAACTTCTTTGAGCAGGCTCGCGAAGGTGACACCCTCCGGATGCTCATCGAAAAGGTTTACGTGGACAACAAGTTCATGAACTACGGCAAGATTCTCGCTGCCGAATATGATGGCCAGGTGGTGGGCAAGTTCTCCGTCTTCCACTTCCGGGATCCTGATGGCATTGAAGGCTACTACACTCTGGAGGGACAGGCTCTTCGCAAAGAATTCCTGAAAGTTCCAGTGGACTACGCCAGTGCCGGCCAGGCCAACCAGCGCAAGTCTTACGAACCCGACCGCACTCACTACAAGAAGGATCTTGCCGTTCGCTACCCTGGACCGCCCAAAGCCAGCGTCTGGTCGGTGGCCTCGGGTACCGTCACCTTCGCCG
>CALGBT010000521.1 GCA_937884235.1 uncultured Pseudomonadota bacterium | reverse complement strand
GCGGCTTCGGTTCATCACCTCTCATCCCCGGGATTGTCCCGATGAGCTCCTCGACTGCTTCGCCACGCTACCCCGGCTGGCCCCATTCTTCCATCTGCCGCTGCAGAGCGCGTCGGACCGGATCCTGGCCGCCATGAATCGCGGCTATGATTTTGGCCACTACGTTGAGCGGGTGGCGAAACTGCGGGCAGTTGCCCCGAACATCAACATCTCCACCGATCTGATTGTCGGTTTCCCTGGTGAGTCTGACGAGGACTTCGAGCAGACCGTGGAGGCTGCCCGGACCATTCGCTGGGGAAATTCCTATTCCTTCATGTACAGTCCCCGCCCAGGCACTCGCGCGGCGCAGCTCCCGGATGACGTTTCCCTGCCCACCAAGAAAGCCCGGCTGGAAAAACTCCAGACGGTCCTATACGATACGATGCACGAGGCCATGCGGCAGACCATCGGGACGCGGGAGGACATCCTCATTGAGGGTCCCAGCAGTCGGTCGTTGACGAATCGTGCCGTTCGGCAGTTGACAGGTCGTAGCGGCTCCGGTTACATCGTCAACGTCGATTTTCCGGCGGACCGCGTCGCTTCCCCGGGGGAGATGGTGGCTGTCCGCATCGCGGAGTCCCTGAATCACAGTCTCTACGGGATGCCGATTGTCAAGGAGGAGGCTTAGATGGCAGTAGTCATGGAAATCGCCGGTCTAGCCCTGGACGAGAAGAGCCGCGCCCCCATCGTGGTGCTCAAGGATTCCACTGGCAACCACGTTCTCCCCATTGTTGTCGGCATTATGGAAGCCAGCGCGATTGCGGCCCAGTTGGAAGGGGTAGATCTTCCCCGACCCATGACCCACGATCTCCTTACCTCAGTCATTGCCGAGTTGGGGGCCAAGGTGATCGGAGTTGAAGTGTGCGATTTGATTAATGACACCTTCTATGCACGGGTCAGTATCAAGGCAGGCAAGAAGACCATTCATCTGGATGCCAGACCGTCTGATTCCATCGCCCTGGCATTGCGCACCGGCGCGCCCATTAGCGTGGCGGAGAAGGTGCTGCAAGCGACCAGCCAGAAGCTACCAATTCCTGGTGGCGACGACGAGGCTACCTGGAAGGACGTGCTCGAGAACCTGGAAGACGACGAATTCGGCAAATACAAGATGTAGCGAGGGGGGTCCATGTTGGAAGGATGGCACGAACCCGGTGGCACCGAGCTTCGCTGCAAGGGTTGGTTGCAGGAAGCCGCCTATCGGATGTTACTCAATAACCTGCATCCTGCGGTGGCGGAAGCCCCTGAGGACCTCATCGTCTATGGTGGCACCGGTCGTGCCGCCCGTAATCCCGCAGCATTCCGTGCAATTCTCGCGGCCTTAATCCGGCTGGAGAACGATGAATCGCTGCTCGTTCAGTCGGGTAAACCGGTGGGCATCGTCCGTACCCATGCCGATGCCCCCCGGGTGATGATCGCCAACTCCAACCTGGTACCAGCCTGGGCCACCTGGGAGAAGTTCAGGGAGCTGGAGCGGGCCGGTCTCATGATGTACGGGCAGATGACCGCGGGCAGTTGGATCTACATCGGTAGCCAGGGAATTCTGCAGGGGACCTACGAGACCCTGGCGGCCGCGGCGCGCACCCATTTTGGTGGCGACCTGACAGGGCGGTTGACCGTAACTGCCGGACTTGGTGGAATGGGCGGCGCCCAGCCCCTGGCGGTGACCATGAACAACGGTGTCTGCCTGGCCGCGGAAGTGGACCCCGACCGCATCAGAAAGCGCATTGAAACCCGCTACCTCGACCGCTGGACTGCGAGTCTTGATGAGGCCCTGGAGTGGGTCAAGGGGGCCATGGCCGCCCGGGAGCCGCTCTCGGTTGGCGTGCTGGGCAATGCCGCAGAGGTGCTGCCGGAGTTGGTCCGGCGCGGCGTCGTGCCGGACCTGGTCACCGACCAGACCTCGGCCCACGACCCGTTGGACGGGTATGTGCCCCACGGCATGCCCTATGCCGAAGCGCTGGCCTTGCGCAGTAGCGACCCAGCTTCCTACAAGGCGCGCTCCATGCATTCAATGGCGGTGCACGTACAGGCGATGCTTGATTGCCAGAAGGCCGGCTCCCACGTCTTCGACTACGGCAATAATCTGCGTCAGATGGCCTTCGACGAGGGGGTCACCGATGCCTTCGATTTTCCCGGTTTTGTCCCGGCCTACGTCCGGCCTCTCTTCTGCGAAGGCAAAGGGCCCTTCCGCTGGGTCGCTCTCTCCGGGGATCCGGAAGATATTTACGCCACAGACGAAGCCATTCTCGAACTCTTCCCCGACGATAAGCCGCTCTGCCGCTGGATTCGCATGGCCCGTGAGCAGGTTGCCTTCCAGGGCCTTCCAGCCCGCATCTGCTGGCTCGGATATGGTGCCCGTCGTCGTGCCGGCGAGGCCTTCAACGAGCTGGTGCGTACTGGCCGCGTCAAGGCCCCCATTGTCATCGGTCGGGACCACCTGGATTGTGGCTCCGTGGCCTCACCCAATCGGGAGACCGAGGGAATGAAGGACGGCTCCGACGCGGTGGCCGACTGGCCGCTGCTGAACCTTATGATGTCCACTGCCAACGGGGCCAGCTGGGTCTCTTTCCATCACGGCGGCGGCGTCGGCATTGGCTATTCGCTCCACGCGGGGATGGTGGTGGTGGCAGACGGCACCAAGGCGGCGGCAGTGCGCTTGGGCCGAGTGCTCGATAGCGATCCTCTTTCCGGTGTACTGCGTCATCACGACGCGGGCTATGAGGAAGCCACTCGCTTTGCCCATGCCCACGACCTGTCAATTCCGGAGCGGTGGTAATGGGACGTCGATACCTGGCCCTGGTGGCTCTTGTGTGGTTTCTAGCAGCCTGCGGGGGGGAGCCGAGTGTGCCGCTCTCGAAGTTGGCCGTACCGTCCCAGGAATTGAGTGCGGTCACGGATGTTGCCCCGGTGGCGCCCCTGATTGCTGCCCTGACAGTACGTCACCCGGGGCGGCTGGTGGCCATGGTCAGGCCCCTGTTGGGGCTGGCCGATGACGTCGAAAGTGCGGCGCTTATCGCCCATGAATTGGAGCAGTTTTCGGGGCTGTATGGCGAAGTCTTTGAGTTGTCCCTCGTCTTTGACGAAACCGCCGGGCAACCGGTGCTGGCTGCTCTGAGTGCTTTTGTGGTGCTGCGACCCGCATCGGGCAGCAAGGCCGTGGATCTGCTGGCCCGGTGGGCCCCCCGGTTGGCTCTGCTGCCGGCCTGGCCCGGCGGGGACCAGACTGTCTGCGCTCCCCGAGATGGCTTGCTCTTCTGCGGTCCAGGTGAGAGCTTGCCTTCCGAGGAGTTCGTGGTGCGGGCCCGGGCGGCCCTGGAGGGGACAACCTCGGAGCTCTCCTTGACCCTCGATTTCCCGCGTCTGCTCACCGTCCTTGAGGGCCTGGTCACAGTTCCGCTGTTGTGGGCAGTGGTCCCCGAGGAGGCTCGCCGGTTTGCCACGCTGCGGTTGGCGCTCACCGAGTCCCCGGACCGCCTCTCCCTTGACCTGACGACCCGTGAATCTGGTTTGGTCGAGGCCTTTGTCGAGGTCTTTGAACCCGTGGGGAAGCCCATCGTTGTGCCGCTTGAAGTTCCGGCCGTAGCCTTCACCTCGGTGCGAGACCTGACGGCCCGGCTTGAGAAGGTGCAGGACTTCTGGGATAACAAGATTCCCCTGGCCAAGAAGCAGAAGCTGCAAGCGCTGGTTGACGATTCGTGGCAAAGCCAGATGATGGAGTTGGCCAACGGTCTGGCCGGTGTTGTGCTGATGGGCGACGTGCCTCTCACCGGCCTCGACCCCGCCGCGCCCCTGCAGACTCCGGGGCTGCTCTACTTCATCCAGGTTTCCGACCGGGAGGCCATGGAGGCACGCCTGCTCCATGTCTTCAATACCAAGTACTTCACTCTGGAGGACGAGAACTTCGAGGATCTGGTAAAGTTCACCCACGCTTTCTGGAAGAAGAAGAAGAGCAAGGATACACGTGAGCGTCTCTCGTGGTTCTCTGAGGAGGAAACCGGAACCTACTACTTTGGTCTGAGCGAAGTTCTTGTTCGCTTCGTCCGTGAGCGCCGGGACGCCCTTGAGGCGGGGACAACCCTGGAGTTGGCATTGGCACCGGGTGAAGTGGCTCGCTTCGCACTCTCCCCCGGACGACTGGTGGCCCGGCTCACCGCTTCGCAGAAGGCCGGGATCTCGGCAGCCATGGCCCTGGGTATGGTGAAGAACACCCTGGGGGCTGTTGTCGGCGAGATCGTGGTCCGGGTCCACCATCGGGCTGAAGAGGATGGTGGCCACACCGCCTCCTTCGAAGTGGCGGGGTTGCTGGGCATTTTGAATGATGCCATTACCCGCTCCGAAAGCCTGCTGAAGATGTTGCCCGCCGCTCAATGATACCGTCACCATCCCCCCCGCTGCTTCACCCCGAGGTGCGCGACTACCTCATCGCCCGCAACTATATCGATGTGGAACTCGTTCAGCTGACGCCTCGCCGTCGTGACCCGGAGGCAAAGATTGCCACGGCCCGGCTCTTCAACGAGATGCTGGGGGACCCGCAAGCTGCCTATCCTGCAGTGCAGGTGGCGGGAACATCCGGCAAGGGCTCAGTTTGCCTGGCACTGTCGCAGATCCTGCTGGCTGCTGGCCAGCGTACCGGACTCCATGTCTCACCCTATCTGCAGGTGGCAACCGAGAAGAGCTGGGTCGACGATCGCTACATCTCCGGCTCCGAATTTCGCACCGCCTGCGAGGTAGTACGGCCGGTGGCAGAGCACTTTCGCCACATGGAGGATTGTCCGACCTCAGTCCATGGGATGGCCTCCCTGGCGCTCTCCTATGAGGCCTTTCGGCAGAGGCGAATCGATTGGTGTGTCATGGAGACTGGAGTCGGCGGACGCTTTGACCTGGTCCAGGGACTCCACCGTCGACTCGCGGTCATTACCGACATCGGCCTCGATCATGTCAAGTCGCTGGGCGGGACGCGGCCCGAGATAGCCTGGCACAAAGCGGGTATCATGGCAGGCTGTGAGGTGGCACTGGCGGTCTATGACCCGGAGACCTGGCCAGTCTTTGTTGCCGAATCGCAACGCACCGGCTGTCGGCTGGAGCGGGTGGTCCCCGAGGCCCGTTCCGCCTTCCACGAGAGTGCAGATGGGGCCTTGCTGGTCATTGAGTTGCCTCGCCTCAAGACTGTGGAGGTGCCCTGGCCCTTCCCTGCCGACGGGTTCCAGCGTCGCAACGCGGTGGTGGCAGCCAGTGCTGCCGATCTCCTGGTGGCGCAAGGCGTCCCCATTACCGCTGAGGCCATTCGAGAGGGGCTTCTTTCCCGGCAGATGCCGGGGCGGCTGGAGCGGATGCAGCAGGGCCCGGAGGTGCTTCTTGACGGTGCACATAACGCCCAGAAGATGGCCGCTCTGATGCGCTCACTGCCGCCCTTTGGCGGCCGGCGCCATCTGGTCCTCGGCGCCACCGGCGAGCGCCACTTCTCTGAGGTCATTGGAGCTCTGGAAGAGAGGCCGTGGTCGGTTACGGTGACCAGACCGTTGCTCTACGGAAAGACTGTGGCAAACATCCCAGAGATGGTTTCCCAAGTGACCCGCCTGGGCATTCCAGTGAGTGCCAAGAGCGCCCCCGTGCGGGCCATACGGGCGGTTTTGGAAAGGGCCGGTCCGGCCGATCAGATCCTGGTTACCGGCTCTCTTTACCTGGTCGGCCAGATGCGGAATCTCTGGTACCCCTGGGAGGAGGTCTTGAAGCAGCAGACCTCCTGGCCCATTGAGCGCTGTTCTACACTTGCAAGCCCCTCGACCCTATAGTAACGTAGCCCCAGCATTACGCGATTCGCGGGAGGTAGACATATGAATTGTCCGCACTGCGGGAGAGATTCTGACCCCCTGTTCAAGTTCTGTCTGCACTGTGGCAAAGAACTGGGCGGCAAGAAGCCGGCGAAGAAGCCGGAACCGGCTCCAGTGGCGGCTCCGGTGGCAGCTCCAGTGGCGGCACCTTCTGCCGATCCGGCTCCGCTCTCAGCACCCCTGGTAGAGCCTGCTCCGGCGGCGGTCTTCCCTGAAGAGGCCGCGGCGCCACCACCCGGGGAGGAAAGAACGGCCCCCGAGGCGGTGTTCCCAGAGACCGAAGACCCGGCACCGGTTGCGGCAGCACCGGAACTGGAGCACGCACGGTGTCCACGTTGCCGCGCCAAGGTCAAGGCTGATGCCAAGAGTTGTCCGCTTTGTGGCTATGAGTTTGGTGAGGGCGGCGCCGAACCGTCCCGGGCAGAAGATGTTGCCGCCATCGTCCAGGCACCACTGCCTGACGATGCGGTGGGATACCTGATCTCAGTTTCCTCGGTGGATGGGCGTGAAACGACAAAGTTGCCGCTACGACCCGGGGTCAATACTCTAGGGCGCGGCGAGGAGTGCGATCTTCGCTTCCCGGAAGACGATCTCCTCTCGCCTCTGCACTTGAAGGTCGAAGTTGAAGGGAAGAGCGCTCGATTGTTGGAGCCCGGCTCGCGCAATGGCACCTTCTTGCGGGCCACGGAACAAGTCAAACTTGCCGACGGCTCGCTCTTTCGCGTCGGGCAGCAGTTGTTGCGCTTCGAAGACCTGACCTCCCTGGAGAATGTCGTTCCCGATCCCGGTGATGGAACCCAGGTCCTGGGTTCCCCCGCAGGGGCAAGAACCTGGGGGCGGCTGGCGCAGGTGGTGACCGAGGAGTTGACCGGTTCCTGTTTCCTGCTCACCAGCGAGAATGTCTTCTTGGGACGGGAACGCGGCAATATCACCTTCCCCGGAGATCGCTATATTTCCGGCACCCACGCGGTTGTCACCCGCAAAGCGGACGGGCCCTATCTGCGTGACGTGGGTTCCAGCAATGGCACTTATGTTCAACTCCATGGGGAAGCGGAGATTACGACGGGCCAGTATTTCCTGGCCGGCCGGCAGTTGTTCAAGCTCTATCTGGGCAAGTAGCTAAATCGCGACGGCTCCGGGAACAGACCGCACGTGGCGGGTGTTAGTTGGGCACGTCGAGTTGAATGAAACTCACCTGTTGAACGGTAAGGAAGGAGGAAGAAGCATGAAGGTTATCAAACTGTGGCTACTGCTGGTTCTGGCGCTTTCCCTAGTGCTGGTACAGTGCAAGGGCGAAGAGAAGAAGGGCAACGTTCCCGCCAAGGAAGCGGCCAAGGCAGAGAAGCAGGAAACCCCCGCTCCCGAGCCGGTGGCTGAGGAGGAAGAGGGCGAAGAGGAAGAAGGTGAAGAGGGCGCAACCGAGGAAGGCGAAGCTGCCGCAGCCGAAGAGGGTGAAGCAGCCGAAGGAGAAGCCGGCGCGGGTGAAGTCAAAGAGCCTGCTGCAGGCGAGGCCACTGCCGAAGAAGGGGCCGCAGAACAGGCCGCAGGCGAACTTCTCACCGATACTATCGTGGCGCGGGTCAACGGACAGGATATCGACATCAAAGACTATGTCGAAAGACTCAAGAAACTCACCAAGGGTGATGTAACCAAGGCAATGATCAAGAAGACCGTTGTTGATCGCATGCTCAATGACGAGTTGCTGCGCCAGGAAACCGAGAAGCTCCAGATTGCGGTGACGGACGAGGAAGTCGCCGAGGCCATGAATATGGACATGGAGCGGTTCGGGAAGCAGCAAGAGGCAATGGGAGCGCGCGTCAAAGCCTTCCGCGATCGCGTCAGCGTTCGCAAACTCCTCCAGGCCCGTGGTTTGCTCAAGGAGCCCACGGACGATGAACTGAAGAAGGAGTTTGAGCGTCGCTTTGGCCTCAAGATCGATGCTATCACCTTCCCCTTCCGCAAAGAGACCACCGCGGATGAGATGGCAGCCCTGGAAGTGCAGGCCAAAGAGGTCCTCGAGGCAGCCAAGGGCGGCGTCACTTTGCGGGCCGCAGTCAAGGACAAGAAAGCCCCCAATGGACGTCGTCTCATTGTCAAGCCCATGTTCATCAAGAAGGGCGACGAGCGGCATCAGGACCTGTGGGCAGCAGCCGATCCTCTCCAGGAGAAGGAACTGGCCGGCCCAGTGAAGACCCAGCATGGTTTTGTCGTCTTCCAGATGGCCAAGCGGATTGAACCCCGCAAGACCTACGAAGAGATGAAGGACAAGCTCTCTAAGTCGGCCATCAACATGAAGACCGCCCAAGCCAAACACCGCCTCCTCGAAGACCTGCGGCAGAACGCCCAGATCGAATACCTCATCGAGTTCTCGACGCAACCTGACCTGCCCCGCCTGCGCGGCATGAAGGGTGGCTCGCTGTCGCCGAAGCTCAACCCTGCCAGCCGGGACATGCTGCGCCGCACCCCCCCTGGTGCAACGGTCCCCACGGCCGAAGCCGCACCTGCCGCCGAAGCAGCACCTGCCGCCGAAGCAGCACCTGCCGAGTAGAACCCGCCTCTTGCCCGCCGCTTGACCGTCGCTTTCGTCGGGGTCAGGTCGGGGCGAAGTACCCCTAGTTTTTGTCCATGAAAGTTGCGATACGGCGCAAGCCTTCCGTAATCGTGGCGTTATCCACCGCGAAACTGAGTCGCAGGAACCCCGGGGCCCCAAAGGCCTCCCCCGGGATGACGCCGACTCCAGCTTCCATGAGGAGCGCCTCAGCCAGCAGCATGGTTGTGGGGTATTTCTCGGTGAGTCCCTTGCTGACATCGAGGAAGAGGTAGAAGGCGCCGGTGGGGGGGACCGCAGTGATACCGGGAATCTCGTTGGCTAACCGCAGCATGAGGGCGCGGCGGTCGATCAGTGTTGCCTGCCACTCAGCGGTCAGCGAGGGGCCTTGGCGCAAGGCCTCTGCCGCGGCAACCTGAGCAATGGCATTGGGGCATGAAGTCGAGTGGTCCTGGAGCCTGGTCATGGCCGCAATGGCCTCCCTTGAACCCGCCGCAAAACCGATACGCCAGCCGGTCATGGAGAAGGTCTTCGAAACCCCGTTGATGATAATGGTGCGGTCCTTGAATTGGGGGATCTGTGCCAGGCTGGCAAACTCCTGATCGCCAAAGAGGAGCGTGCAGTAAATGTCGTCAGAGAGGATCCACAACTCCCGGTCGCCGATCACCTCCGCCAACGCCTCCAACTCACGCCTGGTGTAGGTGACCCCAGAAGGGTTGCTCGGAGAATTGAGGAGCAATGCCGAAGTCCTTGGCGTCAGGGCATCATGGAGTTTCTGCGGGGAGAGTTTCAAGCCATCTTCGAGGGTGGTTTCTGCCAGCACTGGAGTGGCCCCGGCCAGGTGGACCATATCCGGATAGGAGGTCCAGTACGGCGTTGGAATAATCACCTCATCGCCTTCCCCGGAGGTGGCCACGATGCTGTTGAACAGCACCTGCTTGGCCCCGGAACTGGCCATCACGCAGTTGGTCTCGTAGGTGATCCCGTAAACCTGCTTGATGTAGTCGCAAATGGCATGCCGCAACTCCGGTGTGCCGGCAGTAGCAGTATAGCGTGCGCGATGGTTCTTGATGGCCTGGATGCCCGCCTCACTGACGACGTCCGGCGTATGGATGTCAGGTTCGCCAACGCCCAGGGCGACAATATCTTTCCCCTGCTGGCGCAGCTCCAATGTGCGAGCGTTGAGTCCCAGAGTTACCGAGGGCAATACCTTGTCCAAACGTTTGGCGAATCGCATTATTTCACCCCTCCCAGTTTATCTTCCAGTGCCTGACGTACGGATTCCGGGACTAGTCCGGTGACGCATCCACCCAGTTTGGAGACCTCTTTGACGAGACTCGAACTGACATAGAAGTAGTCGTTTCCGGTCATCAGGAAGAAGGTTTCAGCTTTGCCATAAAGCTTTCGGTTCATGTTGGCCATCTGGAATTCGTATTCGAAGTCCGAAACGGCCCGCAACCCACGCACCACGGCGGCGGCGTTACGCTTGCGCAGATAGTTGACCAGAAGGCCCGAGAAGGAATCGATCTCGACCCGGTCATCTTCGGCGTACAGGTCATGGAGAAGGCTGACACGCTCCGGCACCGAGAAAAGCCCCTCCTTGCCCGGGTTCACTGCAACCGCAATGATGATGCGGTCGAAAGCCTTGAGGGCGCGTTGGACAATGTCGAGGTGGCCGTTGGTGATGGGGTCGAAGGAACCGGGATAGACTGCCAGGCTCATATTTACTCCTCGTCGATCAGGGGCGTGTAGATAGAGAACGCGGTGTCTCCGTAGCGCCTCGAATCGACGCGGTAGAAGGGCGGTATCTCCTGGGGAAGAGTTGTCCGATACTCATGCTCTGCGATAACCCGCCCCTGGTTTGTGACCAGCTTGTGATGAGCCAATCGCTGCAATGTGGCCGGTACCAGGTCTTTCCCGTAAGGGGGGTCCATGAAAACGATATCGAAGCGAATACCATCTGCGGCCAACCGCGCCAGAGCTTTGTCTACCGGGGCCGTGAAAACCCGGCAATTGGGTGCTTTGATGCGGTCTATGTTCTCTTGCAGAATGACGGCCACCGGCTTGCTGCGCTCGACAAAGGTGCCACTCATTGCCCCCCGACTCAGTGCCTCGATGCCCAGCCCCCCGGATCCGGCGTAGAGATCCAGGACCGCGGCTCCGACGACTTTGTCGCCAATAATGGAGAAGAGCGCCTCACGGACGCGATCCTGCGTCGGACGAACGCT
>CALGBT010000520.1 GCA_937884235.1 uncultured Pseudomonadota bacterium | reverse complement strand
CGACTTGCGTGTGTATGACCTCACTACGCAGAAGGCGAGCACCGTCAAAGCGCGGCTCTTCACGAAGCAGCGACCGGATTGCTTCGAGTTCGCCTTCGACACCGCCACGGGAAAGATGAGCCTGGAGACCGGACTGTATAAGGACACCGGAGCCCAGTGGCCAGACTTCGTCAATTCCAAGAAGTATTCCTTCAAGGTCCCAAACGCCGCCAATACCCGGAAGGACCCGATGCCGAAGGTCTGCACATGGGATCCGCCTCGGACCGATCGGGCTGAGCCAGTGCTCCAGGAACACAATGGCGAACTCCACCTCGCCATCAGGACGGGCGACAACCTCGTCCGCCAGCGAGTCGTCGACAACCTCGAGAAGTATCGAGACTGCATGAAGGAGACCGACGACGACAATTACTGCAGCGAGATGAAGCCGACGTTCCAGTGCAAAGAGATGACAGAAGCCGGCTACTCGCTGTGTGCTCTGGGTGTCTGGCAGGGAGGCGCTGACTACAAGTACACTTCGGTCTGGTTCGACGAGAAGACCGGCAAGACCCAATTCTCGGAGGATGAATCCGACTCCGAGCCCGCCGTCCGCCTGTCTCCCTCGGGATGCTGGTTCTTCATGGATGGAGAGCCAGTCGGCCCGGGGCCGGCGCCCAAAGTCCTCAAGAATCTCGAATTCATCCAGTGGCTGTGAGCTTGAAAATGAAGGTCGCCGGCTGCTAGAGTGAGACACTTTCCGGGTCTTAAGTTTACAGTAGAAGGGCGACAAGAAAGAGAGTGCGGTGAGCCTCGTCGAAATGGACGAGAAGAGCTCGGATGGTGTGCAGACAGACTCGAACGACCCGCCGTTCCCAGAGCACCCGCAGGTCGCAGAAGTCCAAACAGGTTTACAAGTAGCTCGACTTCAGCGAAGCATTACTCTTCGTCCAATAGGCGAGACAACCTCTGAACTACCGGCAGTGGACGTTGAATCTGACGTCTCCATCAACCCTCACGGTTCCCACGGAATCACCGTCGCAGTAGACCGTGACCGTCTTCCCAACTTTGCCGCCAAGATCGAGGGAGTAATGTCCGCTGGAGTCGGGATATGCCTTTTTCCCGTTCCATGACGTGGAGATCCTGTGGTTGCCCCGGGCACATTTCTCCCCCCCCTTGCCGTAGCAATCACCGTAAATCCCGTCAGCGAAAGCCTGCGAACCCAGGCCGACCAGGCCAAAAAGTACCACGGCAGAAAGAAGCATCCTCATTTCATTCCTCCATGTTCGGTGGTCCCACAACGATCAACACTCTCTGTCCATTTGCGGTGCAGAGTCGCTTCTGCTCATTGCATTGGGCTATCAAAGAGAAAACGTCAGTGTTTCCTCTGCGTCCTCTTTCGGGATGAACTGACCCTTCTTGACCGGGCCGATGACTTTTCGGACGACCACCTCCAGGGCTGCATGACTCGACGCCTCCTTCTTGGCAAAGCGGTAGTCGAGGACGGTCTGCTGGACACAGCGGTCAAGATCGACATCCTCTTCATCCCTGCAAACCACTGTGTAGGTGTAGAGAGCCTTGACGACTAGCTTCGGTGTCGTTCCTTCCTTCTCGACATGCGCACTTTGGATCTGGTGATAGCAGTCGGTCTCACCACATTCCTCCGTATCAAAAATGACCCAGGTAGTCCCGCCAGTCCCAGAAGTCTGGGCAACAGATTCCACACCCCCGGCCATCCACTGGGTACCGTGGTCAAAGGTTTCCACTCGTGGCGGTTGCATCATGGCGTCTACGAGGTGGTATGAGACAAGCCCTTTGCTGTCGTTGGACAAGACCACCAGACTTTGCGGACGGTTAAGAAACAGTCCATGGTGGACGGTCTCTACCTGGTACGGTCCGAGGTCAGAGGACATGCACCGGGGGGCGTTGTTTTGAGTGGTGCCGTCAGAAGTACACGGAATGGAGGCAAACACAGCGCTGATAGCGGGGTGAAGGGCTCCTACAGGTCTGACTTCCGGTTGTCCTTTGATCGCCTGGACGAGGGCCTGACAGGTAGAATTGACAGGTTGGTCTCCCGTGGGCAGATTGGCGCTGAGCAGAATCAGAGAGCGAGCCCTCGAGCCTTTCGAGAGAAGCAAGCGAATCCATCCCAGCGCACCCGCTGGATCGTTCTGCTTCGCAAGAAGGCTCACCAGTTCCGGCACTGCGATTTCGATTCCAGGTATCCAAACCTGTGTGCACACCCACTGTTCCATCTTTTCCAGGTTTTCGGTGCGACGAACTTCCTCCCAAGCGCTCAATTGGGTACCGACTGGATCCAGTTTTGGTTCTTCTGCCCCGGCGTTTGTCAACTTCGAAACTGCGCTCCGGTTTCCGACATCTGCATACAACTGAGCCATCTGGTTGCGAGCGTCTTCCAATGTGATGATGGTGGTCATCTCCGTTTCGTCTTCGGTGGGGAGTTTGCGATAGACCTTCTCCAACTCCCTCATCACTTTGTCGAAAGCGGCCACATCTTTTGCTTCGCCAAAGAATTTTGCGACGGCCAGCAATGCTTTTGCCCGATACTCCATATCCCGAAAATGCTTCGCATGACGGTGGGCCAGGCTGGGTGCCTTCTCCCCGGATATCGTAATGCCCAGGAGCTCACACCTGGGTTCGCTCTCGCAGACAGCGTGGGCTTCTTCGTAGCTCGCTACCAATGCGTATGTCTTGACGAAGCTCTCCATGGAAGGACCCCATGGTGCGTCATTGCCGAATTCGTCTCCAATTCGAACCGCTTCCGCCAGTAGTTGCTTCCCCTTCGAGACGTTCTTCAATGCTCCGTAGGCCTCCATGAGATAGTCGAGCACCTCGATCCCGAAATCCCCGCCCTGGGCCTTTGCCCTTTCTTCGGGGGATGGAAATGCCTTCATCGTCTTCTCCTCCAGGATCTTGCTGGCGCATTCGCTGCGTCCTCCCAGAGCGAGCTTGGCTACCCAGCGGGACATGAAAAAGTAGGGGCATGTATATTCGTTCGTCTTCGTTTGCTCAGCGATCAAATCGTGCGGAATTGCCAGTTCCTCGCAACTGGCGTCTGCATGAATCAGCGCCTCTGCCAAAAGGTCGAGATTCGTCTCTTCTTCCAAGAAATCCTCATGGTTGCGCGACAGTTTGCCCAGCAGTTCCTTGAGAATCGCCTCCTTCCCTTTCTTGTCGGATAAGGTGCGAAGTGTCCTAGAGAGAAACACAATCCTGAATTTGGCGTCAACTTCTGCTCTTGACCACTCCAGGGCTCTTTCCCATTCGTTTGTTGTGCCCAGAGCAGAGCCAATCTCCCCCCAGTCCTTCTTCGTTCTGGACGATGATGCCAGTTCCTTAGCCGTATCGAAAAGAACGTCTTTCAGCATCGCAACGGGCAGGGCTTCTGATTTTGGGGGCACACCCGCAGCGTTCCCCTTCTGGTTGGAACCCTCTGTCTCCTTCGAAACGGAAACCGAAGATGGCTCCTGTTGCGGGATTTCGACGCTTTCACGAAGGGAACTGCCGCCCGCTTTGTCCGAAGCTGCCGGTTCAACAGATTCGCCGGGGTTCTTACCCTTGTCCGGACCCTCTTTTTCAGCAGTGCAACCCAAGACTAGCAGTAGGAATAAAAGGCAAGGCAGTACCATTCGATTCATGGTTCATCTCCAATTGCAAATGCCGTTAGCGTTCAGATGTTGGCAATATATATGATGCCTCAGCGCACTGTCAACGATGAGACCTGGTCATCAAGTAGATTGCCGCAGTTGGGGAAAAAAAAGGGAGGAACGAGGCGATTTCCTAATTACACCACTTGACGGGAGACTACCTCCTCACCCTCCCGGCCGCGCCGAACATACCAGTACGCCACCGTTCTATGCGGTATGCCCCAACTTACCGATGCCGCCTTCATGGTCGTCCCCAAAGCGTCCTCCACCACGTTTTTCTTCGCCTCCGGCTCATACCGCTTCTGGCAGCATTGCCAGTCCGTCTTCTGCCATGATTCGCTTCCAATTTCCCGGGCTTGCATCAGGACTCTCTTGTCCTGCATAATCGCCCCAGAACTTGGTGAGCGATGGTAGACAATGACACCTACACTCTGTCTGGAGGCAAAGAAGACCATGATCCGTACAATCCACCTGGCTGGACCTGCCGTGGTACTACTCGCCGTCTTGCTGATTGGCCCTGGTTGCCGGAAAGACAACCCAAAAGCCGAAGAAGAGACTGGGAAGGAGCAAGCGGATGGAACCAAAGAGTACAGAGGCTGCGGGTCAGACGCCGAGTGCAAGGGTACTCGCATATGTATTGATGGCGCATGTCAAGCTCCTCCATTGGATGCTGCAAGGGGGGCTTCTCCCATACCTATAGCATCGCCGGAAGAAATTGCGCAGGAGAGACCCGCTGCAGAGAAGCCAAAAAAGGAGGAAGCTAAGCCGCCGATCGAGTACAAGTACACAGAGCCCACCGTAAAATTCCAGCCGAAAGATGTCCGTTTCAGCCGGGACGACTTGCCTCCGGCGTTCTACAAGACCGAAGATTTCCACGTGGAAATCTTCAAGCATGACAAGCTTCTTACCGGCTTCATCTTGAACTTGACACCAAAGCCAGACCCACCGAGATACCAGGCATCGTCCTACCACATTGCTGGTGTTGCTGAGGGGCATTTCTTTATGTTCACGGAGTGGGGCGAGGAAGGGAAAATCGGCGGTGAATATCGGATTGACCATTTCGAGCTTGGCGGGAACACCGAGGTGAAGCTCTTCCTGTTTCCCGATGAATGGGAGCAATCCGATACTTGGCGACGTTTGTTTGCCTCGGCGTATGGTGCCCGCACAGAGGGCAAGTTCATTCTGGACCTGTTCTACGATGGCAACGGTGTGGTCCTGAAGGCAACAGGATTCCATCTTGTGGGGCTAGTATTCATGTTGTATCCCCGCTCCCGCGCATGGGATGAGCAATCTCGATGACAAGGATAGTGTCTGCGGCAACGATGCCTGCGGTGGTAGCTGCAGGTGGAGAGGGAACTGGCGGTTCAAGTGGCCGAAGCTCGGCAGAGCCTGAAAGGGGACTGCGCCGGCCTGCCGGAATTCACCGGAATGGGTGATTCGTATCAGGGAACTGCGACGTTCTGGGCCGAGGAGGTTGAGTTGGGGATGGGAAGATTGTCCTCGATGAGGCCTTCGATGTGGAACAGGATGGCCGCTCGCATGTTCCGCTCGGTCTCTTCCTGGGTTTCACCGGTGGCCACGCACCCCGGAAGACCCGGCGAATAGGTAGAGTAGTTTCCACCAACTTTTTCGATGACTACCAGGAATCCTTTCATTCTATGCCTCCGGTTTGAGACCTGCCTGTTTCAATATACTGGTCAATGTTCCGGGTGCCAAGTCGTGGCTTGGCTTTCCGGCGATTGTGACTCGACCAGGCTTCTTTGGGTGCTTGTGTTGCCGATGGCTGCCACGGCTAGCTGCAAGGTACCAGTCGTCATGTTCAAGCATTCTGATGACGTCTCTGACTTTCACAACCGGCATGACAGGGCTCACTTGTCGCATTGCTGTGTTAACGAAAGAAGGGTTGCAATTGCAGCCCTTCTTGAGGAGCTCCCCTGGCTACCCGTTAGGACAAAATGGCAGTTCATCTTTGATTTCGCTGACGTGCTCTGCAGACCTCGCGCTTTTCCGTTATAAGTAATAACTAGTGGGTTGTCGTTAGTAACCATCATACTATAAGTCTCCGGCCATGTATTGCTACGACTTTAGAAAAAATAATAGTCCTTGTGTTTTTGTTTAACCCGACTATACTGATGTAGAAAGAGTACGGTTTCTCCCGCGCAGAGTTTTTCGCATGGGATTTGGGCAGCCGATCTGTCAAGCCTATTGGGGGACGCTCACCGCGGTGTTCGTTGGCAAACTCGGTCTATCCGTCGTACTGGCCGCAACTTCAAAGCGGAGGCATCCTCTCGTGAAACGCCATGACCCCAAGACCTTGAAACGTTCGCCGCCAACCCCCGTTTCCTCGCTGCCTAAAGCAGTCACCGGCATTCAAGGGCTCGACGAGATTACCGGGGGAGGCTTGCCCTTGGGGCGCCCGACACTTTTGTGCGGCAGCGCCGGCTGCGGCAAGACGCTTCTGGCCATGGAGTTCCTCGTGCGCGGTGCGGTGGAATCGGGAGAGCCGGGCGTCTTCATGGCCTTTGAGGAGAGCACCGGTGAGTTGGCGGCGAACTTCGCCTCTCTCGGGTACGATCTCGAAGGGTTGGTAGCGAGGAAGAAGCTGTTGCTCGACCACGTCACGATTGATCGCGGCGAGATCGAAGAGGCCGGCGAGTATGACCTGGAAGGATTGTTTGTCCGCCTGGGGTATGCGATTGACAGCATCGGTGCAAAGCGCGTCGTTCTCGACAGCATCGAGGCGCTCTTCTCCGGGCTTTCCAACACCGCCGTGCTGCGCTCCGAGCTGCGCCGCCTGTTTGGCTGGTTGAAGGAGAAAGGCGTCACCGCTATCGTCACCGGCGAGCGGGGTGAACACAGCCTGACCCGCTACGGGCTTGAGGAATATGTGGCCGACTGCGTGATACTGCTCGACCACCGCGTGGAGGGTCAGATGGCCACGCGGCGTCTGCGGATCGTCAAGTATCGCGGTTCGAACCACGGCATGAGCGAGTATCCCTTCCTGATTGACGAGGGCGGTATCTCGATCCTGGCGAACACATCGGTGAGGCTGAAGTACGAAGCTTGCACCGAGCGCGTGTCGTCAGGCGTTCCGGACCTGGATGCGATGATGGGGGGCAAGGGCTATTATCGCGGCAGCAGCGTACTGGTGTCTGGCACGGCAGGCTCGGGCAAGACAACCATGGTTGCGCATTTCGCCCATGCGGCCGCTGCGCGCGGCGAGCCGTGCCTGTGGTTTGCTTTCGAGGAATCGTCCAGCCAGATCATCCGCAACATGCGCTCCGTCGGAATTGACCTGGAACCGGCCGTGCGAAATGGGACGTTGCAACTCCACGCAGAACGTCCCTCGATTTGCGGCCTGGAGATGCACCTGCTGACCATGCACAGGCTGGTGAACCAGTTCAGGCCACGGGTCGTCGTCGTTGACCCGGTCACCAACTTCTCCGCGCTCGGAAGTGAAGCGGAGGTCAAAGCGATGCTGACGCGACTCATCGACTTCTTCAAGGTGCAGCAAGTCACGGCGCTGTTCACCGAGCTCACCGACGGCGCTGCCCTCGCTGAGGCCACCGAAGTGGGCGTCTCGTCGCTGATGGACACGTGGCTGTTGCTGCGAGACGTGCAGAACGGCGCAGAACGGAATCGCGTGCTGCACCTGTTGAAGTCCCGTGGCATGGCCCATTCGAACCAGGTCCGAGAGTTTCTGCTGACCGATCACGGGGCAGAGCTGCGGGAAGTGTATGTAGGGCTGTCAGGGGATCTGCTCACCGGTAGTGCGCGCAACGCGCTGGAGGAGCAGGAGAAAGCCCAAGCATTGGTACGCTACCAGGAGACCGCGGGCAAGAAGCGGGACTTGGAGCGCAAGCGGCAAGCCATGGAAGCACAGATTGCCATGCTGCGGGCAGAGTTCGAAGTCGATCAGGCGGAAGCGGCAGTGATTATCGACGAAGCCGAGGCCACCGCCCAGGTGGTGGCCGGTGACCGCAATCAAATGGCCCGCCGGCGCCAGGCCGACCCCACCGTGTTAGAAGAAACACCCAGGCAGCCGCTAGGTAAATCTCTATGAAAACGATCGTGACTACCGATGCTGCGAACGCTACCCCTACTACATCCGTGGACGAGCCAGACCCGACGAACTACGTCTTGCGTTTGTATGTGGCGGGCACGACGCAACGCTCCACCCGCGCCATCGTCAACATCAAGAAGATTTGCGAGGAGCATCTGCAGGGGCACTACGACCTCCAGGTAATTGACATCTATCAGCAGCCGGTGCTGGCCGGGGGAGAGCAGATCATCGCCGTGCCTACGCTGATTAAGAAACTGCCGCCGCTTCTGCGGCGGATCATCGGCGATCTGTCGGATCACGACCGGGTCCTGATAGGGCTCGATTTGAAGCCGACGAGATGAATCGGAGGAGGGGATGAGCAGCGACACACCGACCAATCGATCAAGACCTGTACTCGTGGCAGAGTTGGAAGAGCTCCGCGCTGAGCTGGCCGAGGCTAAGGAAGCATTGATGGCCATCCGCAGCGGTGGCGTGGACGCCGTACTGGTATCCGGTGAGGGCGGCGAACAAGTCTATACCCTGCGTGGAGCCGACCGCATCTATCGCCGTCTCATGGATACGATGAGCGAGGGAGCGGCGACTGTGTCGTCGGACGGCGTCATCCTCTATGGCAACCGTCGTCTGGCTGACATGTTGGAGCGGCCGCTCCATCACATCGTGGGCACTGCTCTGCGCAATCACATACATCCCGCAAACCAGCAAGCGATCGACGCCATCCTCCCGCAAACAGGCTCGCCGGGGCCCCGCCTGGATCTCAACCTGGTAACGAGCGAGGGCCGTTCGGTACCCGTGGCTCTGTCGGTTTCCCGCATAGAGATAGAGAACGCCGGAGAGGAGGCCATCTGCTGCTTCGTGTTTTCCGACCAACAGCGCGCCGTTGATGAACTGCGCCGAAGCGAGGCACTGCTTTCCAGTGCACAGCAAATGGCACGCGCCGGTCACTGGGAGTACGACGTCGATCGCGATGTCTTCACGTTCAATGACAACTTCTATCGCATCTTTCGGACCACGGCTGCCGAGGTGGGTGGCTAGCAGATGTCTTCGGCGGACTACGCACACAGGTTCTGTCATCCAGACGACGCGGCTCTCGTGGCCGTCGAGACCGGGGCGGCCATCGCCTCCGCTGACCCGAACTATAGCCGCCAGATTGAGCATCGGATGCTCTATGCCGACGGGCAGGTCGGGCACATCGTCGTGCATTTCCGCATTGTGAAAGATGCCCTGGGCCGCACCGTGAGGATCTATGGCGTCAACCAGGACGTTACCGAACGCACGCAAGCGGATGAACACCGGGCCAGGTTGGAGTCACAACTGCACCAGGCCCAGAAGATGGAAACTGTCGGACGGTTGGCCGGGGGGGTGGCTCACGATTTCAACAACCTGCTAACCGGAATACTAGGGCACGTTGCGCTGGCACAGATGGATCTCGCCCCTGATGACCCGATACAGGGCACGCTGTCCGAGGTTCATGCCGCTGCCGACCGAGCCGCTGATCTGACTCGCCAGTTGTTGGCCTTCTCACGCAAGCAACTCATCGCCCCGAAAGTCGTCGACTTGAATGCCCTGATTCGGAAGATGTACGTGATGTTGAAGCGAATCATCGGAGAGGATGTGGCAGTCAGAGTGATGTATGCTGATAGACTGGGTTTGACAAGAGTCGACCCGGGGCAAGTGGAACAAGTCATTGTAAATCTTGCCGTCAACGCCCGCGATGCCATGCCCAAAGGTGGGACGCTGACCATTGAGACGTCGAACGTACATGTGGCTCAGTCTCACAGCGAAGAGCGTCCAGATCTGGAACCGGGGAACTATATTAAGATCAGCGTCTCCGACAACGGAGAGGGGATGGATGCCAATACGTTGCAGAATGTCTTCGAGCCGTTTTTTACCACCAAAGCAGTGGGCAAGGGGACGGGACTCGGACTCTCTACGGTTTTTGGGATTGTGAAACAGCATGGCGGCCACATTGAGGTCAACTCAGAGCGCGGAATTGGGACCTCCTTCAGCGTATACTTCCAGGTGGTTGATGCCGTTGCTGCACCCAGGCCTACGGAGCCTGAACTCCCCAAACTGTACGGTGGCAATGAGACTGTTCTTGTGGTGGAGGACGAACCAGTCGTTCGAAACATCGCTGTGAAGATTCTGAATCGACACGGATATACGGTTTTCAGCGCAAAGAACGGTCTGATGGCATTGCGTCTCATTCAAGATGAGCATCCCGCAATCGATGTTCTCCTGACCGATGTAATCATGCCCGGCATGAACGGTCGGGAATTGGCCGAGAAAGTCCGGCCAGCATATCCCGACGTGAAGGTGATATTTACCTCCGGATATACAAGGGAAATCATTGGGTCGCAAGGTATCCTAGCTGAAGGTACTGACTTCATTGCCAAGCCATACACACCGGCCGCCTTGGCGAAGAAGATCCGGGAGGTACTCGATAGTTAGGAGGGGCTCCACACCCACCCTCTCTATTCGTACAAGAATCGCCCCACGTACTCATACTCCGATGCATATTTGTTCAATTACTCGTTCAGGTATCTGTGATGGTCTGCGTTCAAGCGGTCGTGCTTTATGTCGCCTCCTCCGTAACCGATCGGCCTAGGATCCCTTGACCTCAAAATCTTCCTCCGCAAATTGCCCTCGAGGACGAGGTCTCCGGAGATGGTCCCGCCGGCCTTGTCCAGTTTGCTGTTGTCGAGGGTGGTGTCCGCTGCCTCCCGGTCTTCGGTTTCCTGGTCGAGGTTCGCTTGCTCGGATTGGACCTGAAGGTAGGGGGCGTCCAGGGGGAGGAGCGGCGGCTCGTCGAATCACGCATGAGCGATGGAAACACCGTTGCCACCCACAATCGTCTTTCTGGCAAAGCACAATGTAGTTAGGATGGTGCAACCGGCTCGATTCGCAAGTCCGTAGGTTATGCTAGG
>CALGBT010000519.1 GCA_937884235.1 uncultured Pseudomonadota bacterium | reverse complement strand
ACGTATGTGGCGCAAAAGATCCCGGCCAGCTTGTGCCCCTCGGGACCCAGGTCAATGGCGTGAAAGGCCACGACGGTACCCAGGACAGTGCCAACACCACCGGCTAGAAAAGCGAGCAGGGTGGGGCCGGATTCCCTTAGGATACGCCGCAGATCGGCCTTGAAGAGAAGCAGCGGGATGGCGAGGGGGACAAAGAAGCTCCAGACGGTATCGTAGGCTGGTGCGGATACCGGAATAATGCCGAGGTTGGAAAGTATGAAGGTGATGCCGATGGCGATGACGGCCCCGGAAAGGCGTGCGCCCAGGCCGGTCTTCTCCGCCCGCAATGCGATTGCCGAGGTGCCAAGGAGCACGGCCCAGACAATCCAGTGCTGGTCAGGAGAGATGAGACTGTTTTCCATATCGTCTTGCCCCCGTCAAGGTCTTCGCTAGCAAAGTAACCCGACGGCTATCCACAACGCAAGCGCACAGAGCTTTTCCAAAGTGAGCGGTCTGTGATAGAATCCCACCTGGATGTAGGTGGCTTGCATTCAGCATCACTTTCATGGGGCAATCATGACGGAAGATGGACCGCTCTCCTCACATACCACAGTGGAATATCGCTTGGACGAGGTTTCAGAGAAGGTTGACAAGAAGCCTTTTCTCTACGCAATTTCCGGACCGCTGGTAGGGCGCAAGTATCCTCTGACCGAGGACTGCTCTTCAGTCGGTCGATCCAGCAAGTGCACTATCTGCATCACCGACAAGCAGATCTCCCGGCAGCATTTTGAAATCACGCTGGAGGGCGAGAATGCGGTGGTCCGTGATCTGGGCAGCAAGAATGGGACTTACGTCAACGGTGTGAAGCGCGAGGTCTCCCCGGTTCAGGATGGCGACAAGATCCAGATCAGTGCCACCACCATCATGAAGTTCACTTTCCAGGATGTCACCGAGAGCCATTTTCATGACAAGCTCTACTCCATGGCAACCCGAGACCCACTGACCAATGCGTACAATCGGGGGCATTTTCTGACGCAGATTTCGCAATCCTTCGAGCAGACTGTGGTCGAGGGTACACCGCTCTCGTTGCTCATGCTCGACCTGGACCTTTTCAAGCGGGTCAATGATACCTATGGGCATCTTGCCGGGGATTTGGCGCTGCAACGCACCGCCCGTGCTCTTCGTGGAGAATTGCGATCCGATGAGCTGCTGGCGCGCTATGGCGGTGAGGAATTCGCCGCGCTTCTGCGGGACGCTGACTCAGATGCGGCCCTCCGTATCGCCGAGCGGATGCGTAACGCAGTGAGCGAAATGCGCATTGTATATCAGGAGTTTGAGTTCCAACTGACCATCAGCATAGGCGTAGCCACTCACACCCAGTCCGAGCCATTTCAGGACATTGATGCCATGACCCGCGAGGCCGACGCGTGCCTCTATGCTTCCAAGGCGCAGGGGCGCAATCGGGTGACGACACCCGCTGACCTCATGGAAGAGACCGCCATTGGCACAGTTCCATCCATGCCCGAATCCGATTAGCAGCTGTTGCCATGATTGCGCCAACACCAACTGACTTCCATCTCTTGCCATGCCGCTACGAGGACCTGCTGTGGGCACGCGTCGTCGAGCTGCGCCTACGCGTTTACGTCGATGAGCAACATGTGCCCCTTGAGCTGGAGTTGGACGAGCATGATGTGGCTGCCCAGCACTACGCCATGTGCCAAGGCGACGAGGTCGTCGCCACGCTGCGAGTTGTGCGGGAGGGCGAAACCGCTCACATCGGCCGTCTTGCCGTGGACCGAGAGTATCGTCGAGCTGGTCTGGCTCGACGCTTGTTGGAGCGTGCCCTCTCTGATGCCACCAGAGCAGGATGCAAGGGGGCCGTGCTCGACGCCCAAATCTGGATCACTCATCTTTATGCGCAGTTTGGCTTCGAGGTTTGTAGCGAGGAGTTCCTTGATGCCGGGATTCCCCACCTGCGGATGCGCCGCTCCCTGACATCCCCGGCCTGAACCTGTTGGCCGGGCAGAACTTTCTTCGGCGGGGTCGTACCTCTTGCAGTTGCCTACGGCAATGCGCTATGGTGGCGGCGAGTGCGGGACAATCCAGGGGAGGTTACCCGTGAGCAGCAAGATAAGAATCTGCCCGGCCTGCAAACAGGAGAATCCCGAATCTGCAGGCTTCTGCGTTGCCTGCGGCGCCGACCTGCGCAAGGTTGAGTTGCTGGCCAGCGGGAAAGCACTGCCTGAAGGGGCCGTAGCGGTGCAGCGCTGCCCAGGTTGCGGCGACATGACGCCGATCTCGGCGAAGTTCTGCGTCCACTGTGGGGCCCAGGTCTCCTTTCCGGTGCCTTCGGCACAACCCGTCCTGCAGCCAGCCCGCGACGCTGAGGAGAGCTTCGAGGAAACAACGCTCTACGAAGAGAAGCGAAGGGGCAAGGGCAAGAGCAAGAGCAAGGCCGTGAAGTTGGTGCTTCTCATCGTTGTCCTGCTGTGGGTGGGCGTTGGCGGCCTCTATGGCGTGTCCATCCTGTTGAAGAGCGACAAAGAGAGCACCGCTGAGGTGGCGACAAATAGTGAACCGGCCGCGGCCGTCACCCCTGCAGAAGAGACCAAGCCTGCGCCCGACGAGAAGGCTGGCGAAGCAACCCCACCAGAGGGTGCGGATGTGGTGGCACAGCCCGCACCGGAGTTGGCTGCCGCGGAGGTCGTAGACGCGGCCAAAGTGGCCGCGGCGACGGTTGACGTGGTTGCTGCCGGAGTGGAGGAGCGCACCGCAGAAGTAGCCGCCGAGGCGGCCAAGGCGGCGGAGGCAGCCAGAGTTGCCGCAGAAATGGCCAAGGCAGAGGCCGCCCGGCTTGAGGCCGAAGCCCTGGCGAAGGCTGAGGCGGAGGCCAAGGAAGCTGCGGCGGCAAAGCTGAAGGCTGAAGAGGCCATGGCGAACAGTGCTGAAGCTCTGGCCGCTCAAGCCAAGGCCGATGCGGAGAAGCTGGCTGCTGAGGCCCTGGCGAAGGCTGAGGCGGACAACAAGCAGGCTGCTGAGGCCAAGGCCAAGGCTGAGGCGGACAACAAGAAGGCTGCCGAGGCTAAAGCCAAGGCTGAGGCCGACAACAAGAAGGCTGCCGAGGCCAAAGCCAAGGCTGAGGCGGAGAAGAAGAAGGCTGCCGAGGCCAAAGCCAAGGCTGAGGCGGAGAAGAAGAAGGCTGAGGCAGCTGCGAAGAAGGCTGAGGCAGAGAATAGCGGTACCGAAGACTCCAAGGCTGCTCAGCAGAAGAAGCTGGCGGAAGCACTGAAGAAAGCTGAGGCAGAGAAGAAGAAGCAGGCTGCAGCCGACAAGAAGAAGGCCGAAGCCGACAAGAAGAAGGCGGAGGAGGAAGCAGCCAAGAAAGAAGAGGCGGCGAAGGCCGCGGAGAAGAAGCCAACCCCGACATCTTCGGCGAAGGTCTCCATTGGCTCCCTGAGTGGGTTTGCTGGCGGTGCCATAGACAAGGGTGCGGTCAAGTCCTATGTCAAGAGCCGTGCCAAGGATTTTGAGAAGTGTGCGGCGATTGTTGGCAAATCCAAGGCCATCAAAGGCACCCTGGTGATGCGAGTCACCGTGGAACCCACCGGACGTGGCACTGCTGCCATCGTGACCAACGGCACCGGGGTCGTACCGCTGGCCAGCTGCGTTTCTGGGAAGATACGCCAGTGGTCCTTCCCTCTACCTGAAGGTGGCAAAGCCCAGTTTGTGCTACCGGCGACATTCAAATAGTGGACCCTACTGCTGCTGTCTGAACACCTGTATCTCTGCCAGTAGCTTCCTGGTTTCCTGTTCAACTTCAGGCGACGGACTAGCATCGAAAACCCCGAGCAGGTGCTGGTAAGCCGCGGTAGGTTGGCCCTGCTGCAATCGCAATCTTCCCAGGGCGAGGTAGAGCAGTGCCGCATCGGGACGGTCACCACCCCGTGTAAGGGCCTGCCGCACCAGCCGGGTGGCGGCAACAGCACGTCCGCTGCGCTGCAGCCAGTCGCTCAGCTGCGCCACCTCCGGTGGCTCCAATTTCTCTACATCATGCATGTACAGTCGGTCCAGGGAGCTTAGTGCGTTGGGGACATCTGTCGCGGCCATGAAGTGGCGGAGCCGAGGCAACGGCAGGTCGGGGACGTAGCCGTCACTGGCTCCTCCATCCACCACATGAACCCGCTTCGCACCGGGCCGGCGACGGTCGGTCCAGGGCCATGCCCAATTGATCTTCTCCCCCAGCCAGGCAACGCCAAGCCCTCCGACAAAGCCACCAATGTGGGCCCCATGGGCTACGCCACCACCCGAACCGAGGAAGACCGGGAGCAGGTTGTCCACCACCAGATAGAAACCCAACACCAGCCGGGCAGAGATGAGCCACACATCCATAATGAAGGGAAACAAGAAGACGAACACTTTCACCCGATTATGCCGGAATAACAGGAAATAGATCCCCAGTACCCCGGATATGGCACCAGACGCACCCACCAGGGGAATGGTTGATTCCCTGGCAAACATGGCAAAGGCAACGGTGGCAACCACACCAGTGAAGAGATAGACCAGCAGATAGCCTAGTCGGCCCAGGCGATGCTCCACGTTGTCGCCAAAGATCCAGAGGAAGAGCATGTTGCCCGCCAGGTGCAGGAAGCCACCGTGCAGAAACATGGAGAAGAAGAGGTCCGCCACCTCAGGAGCCCCAGGCTTGAACCCGTGCCGAAAGACAAACAGGTCGTAGGCTGAAAGCTGCGAGAGGGCATCTCTAATCATGGGAACCGAGAGGCCATTCTCGGCAAGCATCCGCATATATTCGAGTACAGCCGGGTCGTTGATGTCAACCTCCCGACTCGAAAGGGGAATGGTCACCAACAGGTAGATGGCAACATTGAGGCCGATGAGTACGAAGTTGACGTAAGCGTTGAATCTTGGTGGATTGGGCGTATCCCCGATTGGCAGAAACAAGCTGCTCCTCCTCAATGCCTGCCACGCCAATGGGATCCGGCGAGCACGTTCCTGAAAGCCTTATAGCCGACCTCCTCGGTACGGTCAAGGCAGTGCCCGCCTGGCGCCCCGGGGGTTCTCTTTCATTAACCGTGTGATTAACGTACAATAGACACCAGCGGAGCAAGTATCAGGTGACAACCTGACCCAAGGCAAGGAGGTCGCAATGACCAGAAAGAGCCAAAGCAGAACAGGCGAGGCCAAGACAGTGAGAGGTACTCGTAGCAGACGAGACCCGCTGCCGGAATCTCGAGAGGAGCGCAAACGGGCAAGCCATGCAGTAAGGTCCGTGGCGCGGCGCAAAATCCGTAGCATGGCTACGCGGGGGCAGGAGATGGAGCTTTTCCCCCGCCCGGAAGCCGGACCAGTCAGTCCGGGCAATCGCTGCCTGGCTGAGATTGCTGATCTGGAAGAGCGCTTTGCCGATGGTGAGTTGACCTGGCACGATTATTCCCAGCTACTGCGAGAGTTGGCCCCAGTCTCGGATTCCGCTTAGCATTCTTGTAGTCTCTCCATGAGACAAGTTCCCCCAAACCCGCCTCATTACTGAGCAAACCCAGCGAAACCGCGGTGAACACCTTTTCATATTGCCCTTCAGTGCCTACATTGCCTAAGCTGAACCGTCATGGAGGTCGCCAATGTCTATTTGCAGATTGTCAATTGCGGTATTTCTTTTAGCTGCCGCTTGCAGCGCTAGCCCGGAACCGGTCCTGGGTGGAGCCGAGGACCTCAGTGGCGATGCCATTAGTGCTTCGGAGATCGCTGGACCCATAGAAGATGTTTCCGGGGAGGGCATTTCACCGGCTGAAGAGGTGCAAGACTCCTCCTGGGCTGACGGGCCGGCAGACTTGGATTCCCCCCTTGAAGAAGTCGCCATGGAGGACGCGGTTGAAGTTCTTCCAGACGTTCCTGAAACGGATCTTCAAGAGGGCGAGGTGCCATGCGTCCCAATGTGCGATGAATGTGCTGCCGACGACGGCTGCGGAACCCCGTGCTTCGCTGATGGCCTTTGTGATGACGGAATTGCTTGCACAGACGATGCCTGTGACCCGGTTGCGGGCTGCACCAACCTCCCGGTGGACGGCGCCTGTGAGGACGACAATCTTTGCACAACAGATTCCTGCGACCCTGCCGCAGGCTGTCAGTTTTTA
>CALGBT010000518.1 GCA_937884235.1 uncultured Pseudomonadota bacterium | reverse complement strand
GAAGATCAAGGTGTACGAGGAGTGGGCCACAATCGGTGCCAAGGGGCGAGGGCAGCATCTGGTCAAGACGCTCTATCTGAAGCCCGAGCTCTCCTGGGAGCACAACCTGAAATTGAAGGCCAAGTACGACCTCATTGAAGCGAACGAAATCCGGTGCGAAGAGGTTGACACCGAAGGGAACCTCGATGTGCTCATCGTTTCCTTTGGCACCATGGCCCGCATCTGCAAGACGGCTATGACGGAGTTGCAGGAGCGGGGAGTCAAGGTTGGTATGCTGCGCCCGCAGACGCTCTGGCCCTTCCCGTTGCAGCGTATTCGGGAAGTGGCCGCCCGCGCGCGGATGGTCTTCTCCATCGAGTTGTCCATGGGGCAGATGGTGGAGGACGTAGACCGTGCGGTGCAGGGTCAGGCTCCGGTCCATTTTTACGGCAAGGCCGGCGGGTTGGTCCCGGTTCCCGCCGAGGTAACAGCGGCGATACTTGAGAAGGTGGAGGACAAGTAGATGGCAACCACCGTGTTTGAAAGAACTGAATCTACAGCCACGGCCAACACCCACTATTGTCCAGGTTGCACCCACGGGATAATTCATCGCATGGTGGCCGAATCTCTGGACGAATTGGGCTTGCGGGACCGCGCCGTGGGGATCGCTCCGGTGGGCTGTTCCGTACTGGCCTACAACTACTTCACCGTTGATTTCCAGGAGGCTGCGCATGGACGGGCGCCGGCTCTTGCCACTGGGCTCAAGCGAACGCGCCCGGAGTTGATTGTCTTCACCTACCAGGGTGATGGTGACCTGGCCTCCATTGGTACCGCCGAGATCGTCCACGCCGCGAACCGTGGCGAGAAGATCTGTGTCTTTTTCGTCAACAACGCCATCTATGGCATGACTGGCGGGCAGCTGGCCCCCACTACCCTGCCGCGGCAGGTCACCACGACCTCGCCTGCGGGTCGCGACGTCGACGACGTCGGGCACCCCTTGCGGGTGGCAGAGATGTTGGCGACCCTGGCGACCCCGGGCTACATCGTTCGCACCGCGGTCCATACTCCAGCGTACATGGTGCAGGCCAAGCAGTGCATCAAGAGAGCTTTCCAGTATCAGGCCGAGGGGCGCTGCTTCTCGCTGGTGGAGATCCTTTCCACCTGTCCCACCAACTGGGGATTGCAGCCGACGGAGGCCACTGCCTGGGTTGAGCAGAACATGGTTCCTTACTACACGATCAAGGAGTTCAAGCGGCCGGAGATGGAGGGGTAGGGATGCAATACGAAGTGGTCTTCGCCGGATTTGGCGGACAGGGCGTAATGATTGCCGGGCAGATTCTGGCTCATAGCGCCATGGAGGAGGGCTACAATGTTGTCTGGCTGCCCAGCTATGGCCCTGAAATGCGGGGCGGCACCGCCAACTGCAGCGTGGTCATTTCGGACAAGCTCATAGCTTCCCCAGTGGTCCCGACTCCGGGGGCAGCTGTGGTTATGAACAACCCCTCCCTGGAGAAGTTCGGGGCTACCGTTCGACCGGGTGGAGTGGTGATTATTAACACCTCCCTGGTGAACCTGGAGTGCACGCGCACGGACATCCGTCAGGTACCCGTTGCGGCCAACGATGTTGCCATCGAGTTGGGGTCGGGCAAGGCCGCCAACATGGTGGTTCTCGGGGCCTACGTGGGGGCGACCGGGGCCGTCTCCATTGAGAATCTGAAAGCATTCATGCAAAAGAAGTTCGCCCACAAGCCGCAGTTTGTCGATCTCAACATGGAAGCCCTTCAGGCGGGTTATGACCGGGCCCGTGCGGCGATGCAGGAGGAGAAGTGATGCCCTCGACAGATTTTGCCGAGTTGCTGGAGAAGCACCCTCCCGTTGAGGAATCTCTCATTGAGATCCTTCACGATGTGCAGTTGGCTCATCGCTATCTGCCCCGGCCGGCCCTGGTGGCCGTGGCCGCGCACTGTGCCGTGCCCCTCGCTCGGGTCATGAGCGTGGCCACCTTCTACAAGGCCTTCTCGCTGGAGCCCAAGGGCGAGAAGGTGCTCAAGGTTTGTATGGGGACTGCTTGCCACGTCAAAGGGGCCAGCCAACTGCTGGACGAGGCGGAGCGCCTGCTCGGCTGCAAGTGCGGGGAGACTACTGCGGACGGCAGATATACGCTGGAGGAAGTGAACTGCGTGGGGGCCTGCGCCATGGCTCCATTGGTCATCGAGGACGAGCAATACCACGGGAAGTTCAAGCCCGTTGACATGAAGCTGCTGCTCAAGGCGGGGGAGTAGGATGAAACTGACACTTGCGAATATCGACGGCTACCGGCAGGAGCTGGTGACTCAGCGCAAGGAGTTGCAGTCCATCATGGTCTGCTGCGGCACCGGTTGCCGGGCTCGCAACGGTCTTGGCGTCGCTGAGGCCATGGGGGAAGCGCTGGAGGCAGCGGGCCTCGGGGACGAGGTCAAGGTGGAACTCACGTCAACCGGTTGCCATGGCTGGTGTGAGCAAGGTCCCATCGTGACCATTGAGCCCGATGGTGTCTTCTATACTAACGTCAAGCCGGAACACGCGGGCGAGATCGTGGCCGGTTTTCAGTCTGGCCATCCGGTGCAGAAGCTGCTCTATCGTGACCTCACGACCCGGGAGCGGAAGGTTACCTATCATGAGGTGCCTTTCTACTCTCATCAGACCAGATGGGCGATGCGCAACGTGGGGCGGATCTCGCCCACGGAGATTGACCACTACATAGCGCGGGACGGGTACAAGGCGCTGGCGAAAGTGCTCGCCGGCATGAGCCCGGCAGAGGTTGTTGACGAGGTCGCCAAAGCCGGTCTCCGGGGCCGGGGGGGCGGTGGCTTTGATGCTGGTCGCAAGTGGCGCTCGGCGGCCCGGGCCAGCGGCAGCCCGAAGTACATCATCTGCAATGGCGATGAAGGGGACCCTGGCGCATTTATGGACCGGTCGATTATGGAGGCCGATCCCCATGGCGTGCTGGAGGGCATGATCATCGGTGCCTACGCCATTGGCGCGACGCAGGGATACATCTATGTGCGGCAGGAGTATCCGCTGGCAGTCAAGCACCTCGAACAGGCCATGGCTGATGCCCGGGAGATGGGGTTGCTGGGTGAGCAGATCCTGGGGAGCGACTTTTCTTTCGAGATCAAGATTGCCCGCGGCGGCGGTGCGTTTGTCTGCGGCGAATCGTCAGCGCTGATGCGATCTATTGAGGGCAAGGTCGGGGAGCCCCGGGCCAAGTATGTACATGCTGCAGACAAGGGCCTCTTTGATCGGCCGACGGTGCTCAACAACGTTGAGACCTTCATTTGTGTGCCGCTCATCCTGGACAAGGGAGCTGAACACTTCGCCGCCACCGGTACGGCGGGGTCGAAGGGTACCAAGGCCTTCTCGGTGGTGGGCAAGGTAAACTGCAATGGCCTCATCGAAGTGCCCATGGGGACGACCTTGCGGGAGTTGATCTTCGATGTTGCCGGCGGAGTCCCCAAGGGACGGACCTTCAAGGCGGTGCAGACCGGCGGACCCTCCGGTGGATGTCTGCCCGAGAGCCAGCTCGATTTGGCCGTGGACTTCGATACCCTGGCTGATGCCGGCTCAATGATGGGCTCGGGTGGCCTTATCGTCATGGATGACCGCAACTGTCTAGTGGACGTGGCCCGCTATTTCGTCAAGTTCCTGGTGGACGAATCCTGTGGCAAGTGTGTGCCTTGCCGGGAGGGGCTCAAGCAGATGCTGGCGATTCTGAGCCGGATTACGCAGGGCGAGGGACGCACTGAGGATCTGGTTGCCATCGATAAGCTCTGCGATGTGCTCAAGGACGGTAGCCTTTGCGCGTTGGGCAAATCGGCGGCAAATCCGGTGCTGTCGACCCTCAAGTACTTCCGGAGCGAGTATGAGGAGCACATTCGGGACGGCTTCTGCCGGGCCGGAGTCTGCGGCAAGCTCTGTTCCTATCATATCAACGAGAAGTGCACCGGCTGCGCGGTCTGCGCCAAAGTCTGTCCGGTGACCTGCATCAGCGGCGAGAAGAAGGAGTTGCATGTCATCGATCAAGGGCCCTGCATCCAATGCGGTTCCTGCTTCGATGCCTGCCGGTTCGATGCCATTGAGATCAGGAGCGCACCATGAGTGAGATCATACTTAACGGCAGAAAGGTCAAGGTGCGCAAGGGGGAGTTCCTGCTGGCGGTGGCGCGACGGGAAGGAATCGAGATTCCAACCCTTTGCCAGCACGATGCCGTGGAACCAGCCGGTGCCTGTCGACTCTGCCTGGTGGAAGTGACCCGGCCGGAGTGGGAGGGCTGGTCGAAGCTGGTGACCTCCTGCCTCTTTCCTGCCGAAGACGGGCTGATAGTAAGTACTGATTCCGCACCAGTCCACAAGACCCGCAAGGGAATCCTTGAGTTGTTGATGGCGCGGTCGCCAAACGCGGTCCCGGTTCGGGAACTGGCGCGGCAGTACGGCATTGAGCAGTGCCCCTATCCAGTGCAGCATGATGGCGACAACTGTATCCTCTGCGACATTTGCACAAGGGTTTGCCAGAACCTCGTTACGGGGGCCATTTCACGCATCGATCGGGGTGTTGGGAAGCGGGTTGCCACTCCCTTTGCTGAGCCCTCGACGGATTGCGTCGGGTGTCTGGCATGTGCCAAGAGTTGCCCCACGGCTGCGATTCCCTACGAGGATGAGGGGCTCAGGCGCACCATCTGGGGCAAGACCTTTGAGGTCGCATCTTGCGCCGGGTGTGGTGCTCCCACGGTGACTGCTGAACAGGCTGCGTGGATTGAACAGAGCAAGGGTGTTTCCCGGGAAGACCAGTTGGTGTGCGATCGGTGTAAGGCGCAGAAGACTGCCGCGGCATATCAGAAGCTGGCCTGGTAGGGAGGAGATAAGAGATGGTGTCAAAGCTGATGCACGTGACTCCCAGCAAATGTACTGTCTGCCGCAACTGCGAGTTGGCCTGTGCGTTCTCCCACATGCATGGCGGCAAACCGACCGCGGCGCGTATCAGAGCGTTTGCCGATGACCAGCAGCGTGAGGGCCACCACGCGGTGGTGGTCTGCATGCAGTGCGAGGAAGCTGGTTGCGTCAAGGCGTGCCCGGCCCACGCGTTGTGGCGAAATCCCGAGACCGGGGCCATTTACCACGTCGAAGCGCGCTGCATCCGCTGTCAGTCCTGCGTGGCCGGCTGTCCCTTCGGCAACATGCGCTGGGAAGCGGCCATGGAGTTCCCCACCAAATGTGACCTCTGCGACGGCGACCCCGTCTGCGTCAAGTTCTGTCCCACCGGAGCCCTTGAGCATCGGTAGTGCCTCTGGCGTTGCCAGGCCCCCCGCTGTAGCTTGCAACCTGATGGCAAAATGATATCATAGTGATGTCGCAATGGGCCCGTCCAACTGGAGGTGTTGCCATGGCCAGTGTCACCCTACGAGATGTGCCGGACCACATCCACCGATTATTGAAGCTGCGTGCCAAGTCCTCGCGGCGGTCATTGAACCAGGAGATACTGCGCGCGCTTGAACTCTATGTTGAGCGCTCGGAATCAGTGGATATTGACAACGAGATCAGTGCGCTCCGCAACCAGGTGCGGGTCGGAATCGACGACGAACTGCTGGCGAAATACCGCAAGCAGGGGCGCTCCTGATGATTGTCGTCGATGTCAATGTGATTGCCTATCTGCTACTGTCGGGGCCTCATACCGAGGCAGTAGAGAAGCTACGGAAGGTGGACTCTGATTGGGTCTCATTACCCCTCTGGCGCTACGAGTTCCTCAATGTGCTCTGGGCTCACGTTCGAACCCAGCGGGTCGACCTCCCGGTGGCGGAGCAGATTCTCGCCCTGGCTTTCACTCGGCTCGCCATCGTCGAGCGAGAGGCGTCGCCACATGATGTCCTCGAACTGGCGGTGCAAACCGGCCTGACTGCCTACGACAGTCAATACGTAGCCCTCGCACTGACCCTGGGATTACCTCTCTACACCTTCGACAAGACTATCTTGCGACTCTGTCCGGAAACGGCACAGCAGCCAGTGTAGAAGACGTTCAGCTTCCCAAGCTGAAACGTCGCACCACCCACCTCCCCGTCATCCCGAGCGCAGCGCAGCGGAGTCGAGGGACCCCTTGGCACCAGATGTGCC
>CALGBT010000517.1 GCA_937884235.1 uncultured Pseudomonadota bacterium | reverse complement strand
TGGCCAGGCCCGCTGCCACTGCGGAGATGAACTGGAGTTGGCTGTCATCAAGCGAGTTGCCAATCTTCAGCAACGATGGTCGCAGCCTGGTCACCGGCTTGCCCAGAGCCTCTCCCAGGGCGCGGTCTATCCCGTTCAAGCGGGCACTGCCACCGAAGATGTAGATCTCGTCGACGGTGCCCAGCGCCCGAAATGTCTGGTGCATGTCTCGAAAGAGCGGAGCCAGCCCCTCCCGAAGACAGTCGGCGGTCTCCTGAACGCGTCCCACGGCCAGTCCATCTCCGGCCGGGAAGAGGTGGGCCGCATGCTTCTCCTGCTCGGCGACTTCCATGCTCTGCCCGAACCGATCCGCCAGTGCTCTGGTCAGTTCGTAGCCGCCATGCATCACTACTCTCGTGCCGGAAAACTGACCTTCCTCGACGATGGTGATGACGGTTTTGCGGTGGCCGATATCAATGAAGGCGACGCGGTTGGCGGATGGTTCCACCAGCAGTTCGCTGAGGCGCGCGTTGGCCACCGCTTGATGAATCAGTACGCGGGGGTCGATGTTGTTTTGCGCAAAGGCTTCTTGGAATTCATCCACGTCTCTGGTGGGAATCAACGAGACAAAGAGCTCGGCTCCGTCCTTCTTCTTACTGAGGATAACGTAGTCACAGAGAAACTCATCAGCGGCCAGCGGCACATGGTTTTCCAGCTCGAATGCCAATGTTGCATCGATCTTGGCGCGCTCAGTGAAGGGCATCTCAAGAAAGCGGTTGAGTACCCTTTCTGCGGGCATGACCACGGTGACGGAATCCCCCGCCACCTTCTTGCCAGGGAGTAACTCCCGGGCTGCCCTGGTCTGGTCCGCGCGCCGGGTCTTGGGCTCATGTGCAGAGGCACAAGCCTGCTCTGCCGCTCCCGCTACTCCGTAGCCTACAATGGGGATGCGGGAGGCTATGCTCTTGGCCGAGTAGCTTCCGATATCCAGTACTAGAGCCTTATGCGCCATGGAACTATTCCCTCCAGTAGACGATCTTGCCAGCCGAGGTGTCGAGCACCGCGGTGATCGTTTTTTCTACGTTGCCCGCCTTGCCCGTGGCCGTCACCCGCCAGACTCGCCCCTTGGTGCCGACCTTCTTGATCAGCGACGCGGTATCCAGTGGCAGCGGTTCACCGAGGAATGCACCCAGCTTGTTGAAGAAATCAACAAAGGACTTCGCACTGGCGAATGGCGGCGTGAACAGCTTGTTCTTCACCTGTCGGCACATCTCGAAGTGCTCGCCGATGATGTCAATGGGCGTGAGCATGCCATCGGCTCGCATCTGCGGGTTGCACAGCAATTGGCCGCGGTCGGCAAGGTGAGAGCAGACCAGGCCCTTGATAACCTCCAGGTCTGCCGTGTTGACGTTGAGCTTCTCCGTATTGTAGACCGTGACGCGGTCTTTGAGCAGGCAATAAATGCCGTCGGTGACGCCGTCGACGTAGCGCAGCTCCTCCACAGTATCGTACTTGGCATTCTTGACGTCGTACCCGTACTTCGAGTAGTCGCCGCCTTCCCCGCCTCCCCCCATGGCTTCCTGGACGAATCCCTGTTCGACCTGGGTCTTATTGTCGTCCTGGTCGGCCCAGTCGATAATCGCCCCGATAAGCTCGTCGACGCGTTTCTCGTTTTCGTCGAAGAGGTCGCTCTTGAACTGCTGCATGAAGACTCCACGCAGCTCCGAGTAAAGGGTCTGTTTGTCCCCGGTGTTGTCGACGTTGTTCAGGTTGATGCGGCCATCCTCAAGGTCGACTTTGCATTCGAAGCCTTGCTTGGGGGGCATGCCCATACCGCCGACCCCCTCGAAGTCGATGAGGTCGAGGCCGTAGAGATTGAACTTGCCCGTAGAAAAGCCCCCGCAAAGGGGCTCAATGGCCCGCCAGATCTCAATCTGGTTGGTGTTGACGCCACCCAGGAAGGAGGCGAACTGACCCACCACTTTGTCCACCACTTCTTTGGCTTCCAGGGTGAAGAGGGCGATCATGATGCCGGAGCGAGCGTTGAAGTAGGCCTGAACTTCTTTCTCTGCGTGATAGGTCATGCCGACGGCAATGCGAGTGTTGTACGAGAACTCGGAGACCGCAACCGAGAGCACCGCCACCGCGGTCAAAACCACGATGAGAGCGACTCCTCGCTGGCCCTCAAGGGCCTTCTGGTTACGTCTCGCCATGCTCTCCTCTACCAGTTGAAGGCCTCTTTCATTGGCAGCAATGTCTCTGATTCAAAGGGGTACTCACGCCCCTCGGCATCCACTAGCAGCAGCTTGATCTGCACCCGCGGGGGGAGCTTGAACGTGTCGAGTTGGTCCATGCCGGTCAGTTTCTTGGCCAGGTTGTTGGCCTTCTCTTCGGCCTTATCGAGAAAGATCGGTTCCAGGTCTTCCATCTCCGCCTTCCAATCGCCCACCCAGTCTTCCTGTTCGGGGTCCCAGTATTGGAATTCCAACTTCTTGACCCCATAGGCAAGCACGTCCTCGGTGCCGCCCTTTTCGGGGTTATCATCAATGACTGTCTTCTCCCGGCGGATGAGTTGCTTGCTCTTAACGTAGTATGAAACCACCCCCTGATCCGACTCTGGCTCCTCTGCAAACCAGCGGAAATGGCCCAGATAGGAGAAGGTCACCTCGTCGTCCCGGCCCAGAAAGACAGTCTCCCGGTCTCGCTCCAGCACGGAGACGTGCTTGGAAAGGAATGCGTTGGTCAGGTCGCGTGTCATCTTGGTCATGGCAACGTAACCAGCGTGATACATCTCGTGGATCTTCTGGGCCGTGTCCTGGGCAGTCAGAGTTACTGCGATGGTGGAGTACACCATCGCCGCGACCATGGTCAGAATGGTCACGGAGACCATTACCTCCAGTAGCGTGAAGCCGTGGCTGGAGCTATGTTTGCGGAGTCTCATCGTCCACCTCCGCCACGGGATCCGCCCGATGACGATGCGCCGCCCCTGCCAGTCGATGGGCCGCTGCCCGCCTCTCCACCTTCGGCTCCCGGCAGAATGCCTGCGCCCTCCAGCACCTCCTGGGCATCCTCCATGTCTTTGAGTTGTTGCAGCTGCTCTTCGGGTAGCGATGTGATGTATGTGGTGATGGCGAAATCACGTTCGCCGTAGGGGCCTTCGCTCCAGGTCAGCACCACTGACAGCTTGCGTGTCCGGTTGGAGACCTCTTGCAGCACCATGGGGAGAAAAGACTGCACCCCCATGAAGCTCATCATCATCGCCCCAAGGTTGATGTTGCACAGGCTCATGAGAGCCTCACCTTCAGGTCCCAGGAAGGGCAACAGGAAGGCCAGTCCGGAGAGGTTCATGCCCCCCATCTCGCTCTGTCCCGTGACCAGCCCCTCCATGGTATTTGAGAGGCCGCCGCGATCTCCCGATTGGAGGCTGCCAAGTCCCCCTTCACCCATCAAGCCGCCGAAGCTCTGGTCCACGAGAGCCTGCATCTGCTCTGGTTCCAGGTCGAACCGCTCAAGGCTATAGTGACATTCATAGATCTTGTCGAAATCTTCGGGTACCTCGCAGTCACGGTCCTCGATGCTGTTCTCAGGGAAACCCTCGACACGATATTCCTCTTCAATGGCATAGACGATACCTCGCACGAGCATCGAAGCAGTCTGCCCGCGCTTGATCATGACGGTGGCATTCATGCTGGCCTGCTGCGCCGACATGATGGCGGTCATCGCCACTGCGAGAACCGCAATGGCAACCATCATCTCCAGGAGCGAGAACCCTCTCTCGCCGCGCTTGTGGGCAACGGTCATTTCTTTGCCAACTCCGCACTGTCCCGTTCTTCGCTCCAGACCACTCCAGTACCCTGGAGCGCGGTTACTTCCACGGTGAACACTTCGTCGCCGTCCGTAAGCCAGATTAGTGCCCTCTCCGCAGTGCCGTCGGGAAAGAAGTAGACGGCTTCCTCTCCCTCCTCCACTACATTGCTGTTGTGTCGCGTCATCATGCCGGTGAACTTAATGCCGGCAGGCAGCTTCGCGGTTCTGACCCGGGAGTCATTGACCGCCGAGCCAGTCAACTCAGCGATGGCCGCAAAGGGCGAGTCGTCCTTGCGCGCCTTCTTCTCCTCCTCAGCCGACATCAGACCGCATTGTTTCTGTTCTTCCACAGCCTCCACCCGGTAGGTCAACTCTTCAAAGTTGACGACGATGCGATGCACTTTGCCCGTCAGCGTGGCCAGGTTGTAAGTGTACCTGACCATTCCAGAGAGCTTATTGGCTGAGGCATCGAGACGGGCGCCAAAGATGCCGCCCACCGAGGCGGTCATCGCCAGCACCACGAACCCGATGATGGCGATGGCAACCATCACCTCCATCAGGGTCATGCCAGCCGCATGTCTATTCGTCGTCGTCTTCGCCATGGCAAATGTCATCATCCGTTCCCTGCTTCTTGTCGGGCCCTGGGGAGCACAGCTTGAACGAGTCGCCGTCCACGCTATAAATCCAGGCCTTCTTCCAGGGGTCTTTAAGGTCCGAAGTCTTCAAGGCCGATCTCTTGCTTTTGCCCGACTTCTTGGTCAACTCGGCCAGGTTCGACGGATACTCATCGTGGCGGGCGTAGTACATCTCCAGCACCGAGGCGAGTTTCTCCGCGGTGACGCGGGCAGCATCCACCTTGGCCTCTGCCAGGTAGTTCATGACGCCATAGCCGACTGCCGACATGACGATACCGATAATGGCGATGACCACCATGATCTCGATGAGGGTCATACCCTTCTGTCCCCTGCGAGCGGCCTTTCTTGCCAGTTTCTTCCTCAAGTTGTCCACGGCAACCTCCTTTTTGCTGTCCAAACTATCCTTTCAAGAGTTCGTTCATCTGTAGCATCGGCGTAAGAATGGCGAATACAATCAGCGCCACGGCAACGCCCATGAAGAGAATCATCAGTGGCTCCAGCAGCGACGTCATTATGTTCAATTTGGAGTCCACTTGCAGTTCGTATGCATTGGAGACGTTCTCCAACATTTCCTCCACCTGGCCTGACTGCTCACCAACGGAAATCATGTGGCAGACCATGGGCGGAAACTGGCCGGACCGTTCCAGCGGCGTCGCCAGACTATTTCCTTCCTGAACCGCTGCCTTGGCTTCTTCCACTACGTCTGAGAGGATTGCATTCCCCACGACATGTTTGACGATATCCAATGCTGCGACGATGGGGACGCCGCTGTTGAGCAGAGTTCCCAGAGTTCGAGAGAAGCGAGCCACGGCGACCATGCGCAAGAGCGGCCCAAGTACCGGAATCTTCAAGACAATGCGGTCGATACGTGGCTTCCCGCTCTCACTCTTGCGATACTTGTTGAACCACCAGAAGGCCAGGAATATTCCGGCCAATGATGCGTGCCACCAGTTCTGGAAGTAGTCCGAGACCGCGATGAGTCCACGCGTAATGGCCGGCAATTTCTGCCCCATGTCGGTGAACATCGCGGTGAGTTTGGGTACCACGAATACCATCATCAAGGAGACAATGCCCACTCCCACCACCATCATCACGATGGGGTAGGTGAGTGCTCCACGCACCTTGGAGACGAGGCGCGCCTGGGATTCACTGAAATCGGCCAACCGGAAGAAGACCACGTCCAGGGTCCCCGATGATTCGCCTGCGCGCACCATGTTAACATAGAGGTTGTTGAAGACCGTGGGGTGGTCGGCCATGGCATCGGCGAGGCTCTTTCCGGCGGCAACCTCTCGGCGAATCTCATTAAGAATGCGCTGGAGTCTGGGGTTCTCCGACTGTTTCGCCACCGCAGTCAGGCAGTCGACTACGGGAATAGAGGCCTTGAGCAGAGTGGCAATCTGACGGGTGAGCTCGGCCAGTTCAATGACCTTCACCCGCTTCCCGCGTCCTCGCCGAGCTTCCTGGGCAGCGGTTCCAGTCCCTTTGCGGACGCGTTTGTCTTTGCTCTCGTTGGCCTCTTCGTAGCTGGACATGAAGATGCCCATTCGCTTCAAGCTCTCTTTGAGAGTCCGGGGATTGTCCGCGTCCAGCACCCCCTTTGTCTGGCGGCCTGCCTTGTTGAGTCCCTTGTATTCGTAAACGGGCATGTTGCCTCAGCTCAAAGGTTGTCGTCCTGCGTAACTCGCAGCACCTCTTCAATGG
>CALGBT010000516.1 GCA_937884235.1 uncultured Pseudomonadota bacterium | reverse complement strand
CGAAGGCACTTTGCGGCAAACGGGGCACGAAGCTGCCGCTACTGGTCTGCCGGAACTTCTCTCTCCAGACTCGCCGGTCAATCTCATCGCCGAGACCAAGATAGACTAGCCGGCGGGAACCGCGCTCCAGCGCAGCTTCATCAGCGAATGCAAGCCGCTCCGGGGCAAAAGCGGCGTGGACGAGCCCCGGGAAGGCCCGCAGCAAGGGATTCAGCCCTTGGGGGGGAACGGGATCGGCAAGGGTCAGGGAAGCGACTCGCTCGGGGTAGCTTCCGACGAAGTGTGTGGCAACCTTGCCGCCCCACGAATGGCCCGCCAGATGACACCGTGCGACGCCAAATTCATCCAGGAACTCCTGCAGGTCCAGGGAGGTCTGCTCCAGCGAATATCCCGTTGGCGGAGCATTGTCGACCCCGTGGCCGCGCATGCTCGGTGCCAGAACCGGGAAATGAGTCTGGAGCAATCCCCCGACGCGAGCCCACACCCAGGCGGCGTTTTGCAGCCCATGCAGCAGAACCACCGGCTCTCGTGCCTCCGGGCCTGCCCACAGCAAGGCCGGCAGGCGACCACCGCGCCCTTCCCAGGAGACCTCGTTGGGGAGGCAACCAGAACCCGGTGGTTGGCCGAAGTTTCCGCCGAAAAAACGGGCGGCAAGGCGGGTCATGGCGTGTAGCATCGGTGGGGCCTCCTCCTGGTGGATTTTGCCATGGTAGGGGCCGCAAGCCAACCGTCATCTTCTGGCAGTTCGACGCATGGAGTGTTATTATGTTGCCGGAATTGATGAACTGCCTGGAGGCCAGCTTGCGACGTCTCAGCCTGGACCACGTCCACAGACTACTTCTCACCCTCGTCTGTTCCCTTGTGTTGACCAACTGCCGCCCCGCCGAGCCAACGTCCACGCCTTCGCCTGACGTGACCACCACTGTGGAACCTCAGGGCTGCGTGCCTCGTTGTGAAGGCAAAGAGTGCGGCGACGATTCCTGTCGCGGCAGCTGTGGGGAGTGCCCAGCGGAACACACGTGCGACGAGGGATTCAAGTGCCAACCTCCACCCTGCAAGCCCCTCTGCGACGATAAGAAATGTGGCGACGACGGCTGTGGCGGGAATTGTGGTCTCTGCACCGCAGAACGTGTTTGCGACGAGCATGCCCGGTGTGTCATTCCGCCCTGCGTGCCCGACTGCACTAACAAGGCGTGTGGTAGCGATGGCTGCGGCAACGACTGCGGTGTCTGTGAACCCGGCTCGATTTGCCGCAAGTACCAGTGCATCGACGAGCCGTGCACACCTGATTGTGTGAATCGCGTCTGTGGGGACAACGGCTGTGGCGGTAGTTGCGGGGATTGCCCCGCACCCAACAAGTGCAAAGAGGGACGATGCGACCGTCGGATTGCCATCGGCTTCTTTGTCGGTGACGGGAGTGAGTCCTGGCGCAAAGAGCCCGCCTCCATGGAGGATTTCGTCAGGGACCTGGGCCGGGCCCCGGCCATCGCCCACACCTACCTGGGCTTTCCTGCCGACTGGTCTGGCAAGTGTGAGTACAGTCCCCTGCCTAAAGAATGGCTCGATCGTTGGCTCGGCATCAATCCTGTTGGCACCATGATGTTCAGTCTCTTGCCACAGTGTGGCTTTCAGGATTTTGTCGAGGGTTTTGAGCCGGGCAATCCCGCCTATGATGCCACCTTGAAACTGGCCGAACAGATTGCACGCATGCCGGAACCCGTCTTCTTGCGCTTTGCCCACGACATGAATACTCACTGGTATCCGTGGGGTACCTGTTACTTCGGCAACAAGAAGGAGGGCTGTGCGCGGACCCCGAAGGTCTACCAGGAGGCCTTCGCAAACTTCGCCGACGTAATCCACCGGTTCTCAGCAGGGAAAGGAAAGACCGTCTGGTCACCCCACGAATTTGAGCCTTACTGGAGTGAGAAGTACAGTGACTATCCTGCCATTGAGGCCTTTTATCCGGGCGATGAAGCTGTCGACTGGGTGGGCTACGACTTCTTCTACGATGATGACAAAGAGCCCAGGGCTGGGGCCATCGCCAATCGCATTCGGGGATTCTACGACGAGTTCGCAGCGGGCAAGAAGAAGCCCATGATGATTGCTGAGACGTCGGTTCTCTGCCGCGTCGACGAAGCCCTGGCGTGCGTCAAGACAGTGGGTGACTTCAACACTCTCTAAGAGTGGTGGGGCAGCTGGGGTACCCTCGAGACGAGCCGCAGCCGCGGGACGGCCACGGCGCGATGCCGCCGCATCCACGAGGGGCATTCGCATATCGTCTTTGCTGCTGCGCCGGACAAAGATTCACCCACTGAAAATCCCCATTCCGCACCCAACTACTATGTTGGCGGCACGGCATTTGCCCTGGACTGGGAACGTGGGATGGACTTTACCAAGGGCAACGTCCTGGCCTTCAGTGCCCGACGTGGGGAAGGCAAGACCAGCCCTCACCTGCAAATCGAACTTTGTGACGTGAAGGCTCCGGAGTGCGACCCGAAGACGCCATGTTGTGACAAAGGTACCTTCAGTGCTTCGGTGGCCATTGACGCCACTGACTGGGAAGTCCAGATTGTGCCGCTCTCGGACTTCAAGCCTTCTCTCCCGGACTCCAAGGCGCACATGGATTTCAAGCGAGTCCGGGCGGTGAAGTTTCACCTGCTGGCCGCCGAACCAACCGGTGACCTGGCACCACTCCATCTTGATGCCATGGGCGTAGGCAAATGGGGACGTGAAGGCGGTGCCAGATGTGAAGCAGTCCAGAAAGGGGTAGCGGAGCAGCTCTTCTCACCGCACGTCTGCTACGAGTGGCCATATCTCAAAGCCATCTTCTGGAATCACGACCGAAAAGGTGCGGGGAATGACGTGCGGGATACGCGGATTCAGGACTACAAGCTTTTCAATGCCTATCTGACTGATCCCTGTTTCATGGGTAGCTTCTTCTAGGACTGGTGCCGAGAGGCCTGCTTGTTAGGCACACAGACGTGGTGCGCCCAGTAGTCTCCGCAGAGCCGACCCTGCTCGAATGTCTCGATGGAAGGCTGCCCACACCATCCCCCGTTCCATTTGCAGTTGCATCCCCCAACCTTCCAGGCGGTACCGTGATAGTAGCTGATCTCTTTGCCGGCGACGCACGGTTGCACTTTGGCATACTCGTTCTGGTTGGGCATCCTCATTCCTGCAGGGCAAGCCCAGCTGGAGTTCCCGTACTTCTGGCCGATCATCCGGGGCACAAAGACAGGCTGGTGCACCGGCGCCATATTCATCTAAGTCACCATCAACGTAGTAGTTCACACAATCCTGCGCGTCCTGCTCGTTGGTCACGCCGTCACAATCGTTGTCAATCTCGTCACCGCATGCTTCCAGGATGTCTTCGATACTCTCGTTGACACATTCCGTGGCGCTGCCGTCCGCCTGGCAAGTGTAGGTGCCGTTCGCACACTGGTCGCCATCGATACCATCGCAGGCAACACCCAGTTCAGGCCACTCTTCGTCCGGGCCGTCAAGGCAGTTATCATCGATGCCGTTGCAAACCTCATCGGCTGCGGGATGAATGGCCGGGTCGAGGGGAGCACAGTCTGCTTCGTTGACGGCAGCATCACCGTCAATGTCGTCATCACAGGCATCGCCAGTGCTTCCCTTACCCGAGGAGTTCCTCAATGCGTTTGAGGAGCTTTGCGGGCTGCACAGGCTTCTCCATGAATTCAGCCACAGGGAGCCAGTTCTCGTCTCGGTCCTTGTTCGAAAACCCCAGGTTGAACCTTGCATTAACCGCGGACAGCATCAGGATCGGGACTTTCCGGCCATCGGGGTCGCGGTTGAGCTCTCTCGCCAAATCAAAGCCTTCAGAGGAGCTTTCGGGAAACATCACATCCAGGATAATAAGGTCTGGTGCCAGGCTCTTCACAAGGGCCAGCGCACCTTTGGTTGTGAGCGTGCTCTGGACGTCATAGCCTTTGCTATCGAGAACCAGTTGCAGCGCCTCAATAATGTCGTTGTCGTCGTCTATGATGAGAATCTTCTTCGCCATGTTCACCCCTCCCTACCCCAATGTTGACCTATCGACCACGTTCTTTCAAGAACTCCATGAATGCCGTCGTACCATGTCCGGGCTCACTTTCCAACCAGAGTCGGCCTTGATGCATATAGATAATGAACTTCGCAATTGTCAGCCCCAGCCCGGTGCTGTTGCTATTCATCTGGGTAGCTTCCTCAGTGCGGAAGTGTTCGAGGAAGACCTTTTCCAGTAGCTCTGGCTTGATGCCTATGCCCTCGTCGGCCACGGTTACGCGGCGCATGGTCACACCCTCCACGAAGGCGATCCTTACGGTGCCGCCCGCATGCGAATAATAAAGTGCGTTGGAAATGATGTTGGTGAAGAGGATTTCCAGCCTCTCCAGGTCACCACGAATCCAGAAGGGCCCATTGCCCATGCCGCTGCAGTCCACGGTGATCCCAGAGGCCTTGCGGGTACCCTCCAGGTTATCGAGCACCAAGTGAACCAATGCAGCAAGGTCTACCCACTGCAACTCCACCCCCGCCTTGACCAGATTCTTGATGTTTGCCAGTTGGAGGAGTTCATTAATCATGTTGAGCATGCGCGCACAGCGGCTCTGAATCTTGGTGAGAATAGCAGCCACTTTTTCGTCGATGGGGCCGACATAGCCGCCAAGGAGGACATTAACATAGCTGTGGATAGCGCTGAAGGGAGCCTTTAGCTCATGGGTGGTTGTGAGCATATAGCGAGTCTTTTCCCGATGCATCTCCACCAGTTCATCAATATTCGTCTGCAACTCGGCCTCGGAACGCCGGAGACTCGTGGTGATGGTGGAGGCCAGGTACCAGATGAAGCCGTAAAGCAAGGTAACGCTGGCAACGTAGTAGAAGCCACACCCTGGACCGCTACACCACGTCCCCGTGCTGTGTGCGAGTGCTTCCGCAATACTTCCGCCCCCTGAAATGATAAACTGCGTGCCGACGATGAGCACCAGCGCCAGCGCCGTATAGAAGAAGCTGACGGGGCGGCGAAAGAAGAGGCAGGAAAGGCTGACGTGAAAGAGGAAGAAGTAGGTGACGGGGGAGCCGACTCCGCCAGTCTCCACTAACAGCCACGAGAGAATTCCAAAATCAAAAAGAATCTGTAGGTGCAGATTAAATGAGAGAGTGGAGCGAAATCGCTCAAATTCACGCCGCGCCCCCCGCACCGAACGGTAATGGAGCCAGAAGAGGCCGTCCATGGCGAAGAGGGCTCCGGACATCATGAAAAGCGGTCCAGAGGTGACCAGCAGGCCGCCCCTGGTCGTTAGCGCCAGGACGGCACCAACCAAGAGGGCACAGGCCACTGCCAGACGGAGAGATAGGAACCAGTGGATGCGTCGATTCAACTCAAGGAGGC
>CALGBT010000515.1 GCA_937884235.1 uncultured Pseudomonadota bacterium | reverse complement strand
TGCCGATGAGGCCATAGCAAAAGAGAAAGAGCTGGTCGCAGCCCTTAATGCCCAGGTCGAGACCATTCTGGCCGAGGAAATGCCCGCCCTCGAAGGTCAGAAAGAGCAGGCAGGCAAGAAACTGGCGGAACTCACCAATCAGATTACGGCAAGTCGGGAAGAGTTGACAACTCAGCTTGTCAACCTGGACAAGAAGAAGGCCGCCTGGGGAGAAACTCCTGAAACCAAGCCAGTTGCGGAGCTAGAAGCCTTGCAAAACACTCTGCGCACGCTGGATGGCGAGTATGCAAGTCTCCTCGCCTCAATGACCGAGGAGACCGTCTCCGCCTCTGCGGTGCAGTATGGTAAGCGCCTGGGCAAGCAAGATGTCTACAACGAGCAGGTGAAGGTTGCCCTTGCCCGCGCAATCGGGCCCACCCGCGCCGAATTGGAGCAAGAAGCCGCCGAAGAGAAGCTGCGCATCGAAGAGAAACACAAGCGGGACCAAGAGAGACGCCTGCGCGTTGAAGCCCAGGAAACCAAAGACGACGCCGCCGAAGCGAAGCGCCTGGCCAAAGAAAAGGCAGAGAAAGAAAAAGCAGAAAAGGAAGCCAATCTGCTCAAAGCCAAAGAGTTCGAGAAGCTGGGCGACGAAGCCAAGGGACAGGGCTCTTACGCCAAGGCCATTGCCTACTACAAGCAGTCGCTGAAACTGAACTCTAGTTCCGGGCTGCATAAGAAGCTGGGGAAAACCTATAATTCAAAGGGCGACTATACAAACGGTGCTAAGCATCTGCGCAAGTACCTCGCCGCTATGGGCTCAAGGCTTTCGCCAGCTGAGAAACAACTCATTGAGAGTCAAATCAGGGACTGATCCGAATCCGAGCATCCAATACCCGACAGAGAGCACGGGTGGCAAATACCTTGGTGGGGTTGAGATCCATCTCCGCAATCTCAGGCAGATCGCTCACCAGCGTCGACACTCGCTGGAGCAACTCGGTGAGGAATCCAATGTCAGCCTTCTCGGCGCCGCGATATCCCGTCAGCAAAGGATAGCTGCGCAGCTCCCGCACCATCTCTTCTGCATCCACGTCAGTCACCGGGCAGAGGCGAAAGACAACGTCCTTGAGGACCTCCACATGGACCCCACCCGCTCCAAACATGATCAACGGACCAAAATTGGGGTCGAGGGACATGCCGATGATGGTTTCCTGGCCACCGAATATCATCTCCTGTACGAGAACCGCAACATCGTCCAGGTCTGGCACCAGTTGCCTGGCCGCACCCATAATCTGGTAATACGCACCCCGCACCTCAAGATCGGAGCGCAGATTGATAAGGACGCCGCCGGCATCAGACTTATGCGAAATGCGGGGGCTTGAGACCTTCATGACAACGGGAAGGCCGATGGTCTGCGCGGCTGCCACAGCCTCTTCTTCGCTGTCACAGCGAATGGAGCGGCAGAAAGGGATTCCGTAAGATTCCAGGAGATCGGTGGTTTCGTCGTCATAGAGGTATCCACCGCCACGCGCTGCCGCCTTAGCAACTATCTTGCGGGCCCGCTCACGATCGGCTTCAAACTCCATGGTCGTACCCTGCTCCTTGTCGAGCCAGCGCTGCCTCTCTACCAGGGCAGCCAAAGCACGGGCGGAAGACTCTGGATAGACAAAGACCGGGACATGCAGGTCGGCCAGAACCTTGGCCTTCTTAAGATCCTCGACGCGCCCCATCAGACACACCAGGATGGGCTTGTCCTTCTTCTCCCGGTAAACCTCGGCAATGGATTTCAAGACGTCCGTTGGGTCCACTGTAGGCGGCGCCACGAAGATGACAATGAGGGAGTCAATCGATGGGTCTCGAAGCAAGGCACGCATGCTCAAGCCGTAGCCCTGCGGCGTCGCTGAAGCGATCATGTCCACCGGATTGGCGAGGGCCGCTTCAGGAGGAAGGAAGCTGGCCAATTCGGCGTGAGTCGAATCAGCCAGATCGGGCAAATCGATGCCGAGCGTGGAGCAGGCATCCGCCGCCATAATGGCCGGACCACCGGCGTTGGTGAGAATTGCCACGCGATTGCCCGACGGCTTGAGTCCCGATGCGAAGGCCTTGCCAATGTCAAAGAGTTCCTCAATTGACGAAGCACGCAATACGCCGCACTGCTTAAAGAGGGCATCGTAGGCCGCATCTGTGCCGGCCATAGCACCAGTATGAGATGACGCGGCGCGGGCCCCAACGCTGGTGCGACCGGATTTGAGCACTACCACAGGCTTGTCCCGGGCAACCCTGCGGGCAACCCTCGGAAATTCACGTGGCGATCCGAAACTCTCGATATACATTAGAATCACGTCTGTGCCAGGATCATGATGCCAATATTCAAGGAACTGATTTGCCGAGGCGTCCATGCGGTTGCCCTGCGAAACGAACATGTGCAGGCCCATACCAATCTCGCTGGCCTGCTCAATAAGAACAACGCCCAACGCACCACTCTGGGAGAGAAAGCTGACATTGCCGGGTAGCACATGGCGCGGGCCGAAACTCGCGTTCATACGATACCCTTCCTCCGTGTTGATCACACCCATGCAGTTGGGACCCACGGCGATCATCCCCGCATCCTTGACTATCTGGCGCAACTCCTTTTCCTCAATGGCCCCCTCCTCACCGGTCTCCTTGAATCCCGCGGTGATGATTACGAGACCCCGCACACCCTTGGCACGACACTCCTCAACAACCCCCAGAACGGCCCGCTTGGGAACAGCGATAATTGCCAAATCAACGGGATCGGGGATGTCGCCAACCGACGCATAGCACTTGGTGGAATGGATGAAACGGGAGTCTGTGTTGACGGGAAAGATGGTCCCATTGAACTCATAGCCAAAGAGATTCCGAATGATCTCGGTGCCAATCTTGCCAGGCTTCTTGGAGGCCCCCACCACCGCTATCTTTGCGGGCCTGAAAATGGCGTCTAGAGTCGCCTTCTGAAGAACATCAGTCATAATATCAACCTTTTCGAACGTTCATGGTGCATTTCTACGGGATTGAGTTTCGCTTGAAAACGCGTCGAGTTCTCCCAGCCCTCAGGCCGGCCATCAGACCCATCAAGGCAGCCAGAAGAAACCCGGCAGCGAAGTCCACGGGTTGTCCCGACCAACTTGCACTACAGGCACCATCGGATTTGCCATCGCCATCAAGATCAAAGCAGAAACCGCAATCTTCGGGACAATCCTCACAGACCTCCCCGACGCTGCAGATACCGTCTCCGCACTCTGGTAGATTGCAATCTTCGGGACAACTCACCTCGCTCTCGTTGCCCTCACAGACGCCATCGCCACAGTCGCTGCTGGCAACACAATCAGCAGCACACGAGGCTGACGTTTCAGGGGACTCACATTTGCCATCCCCGCAATAGCCGCCACCGCAGTCCGCAATGCAGGAGGTCTCGTTCTCGCCCACCTCACAATACCCGTTGCCGCATGCGGGGGGATTGCCGCCGTTGCAGTCCTCGGCGCACTTCGTGGGAGTCTCTCCTTGCTCGCAGAAGCCATTGCCGCAATTGGGCAGGTTGTTCGGATTGCAATCTGGTGGGCAGGACTGTGCCGATTCACCCGTTTCGCACTTGCCATTGCCACAAGCCGGATTCGAACTGGCAGTGCAGTCCACAGCACACGATTCAGAGGTCTCCGGAGCCTGGCATTTGCCATCGCCGCAAACTGGATTTGAGCTGGATGTACAATCGGCGGGGCACGTCTCCGAAGTTTCCGGGGCCACACACTTGCCATCGCCGCAGAACGGAGCTGGGCAGTCTTTGCTGCAGTTACTGTAGGTCTCCGTGCCCTCACATTTTCCGTCACCGCAGACTGGCCCCGCAGAACCACAGTCCGCAGGGCAATTCTGCTTCGTCTCCCCGCCCTCGCAGTTGCCGTTGCCGCAAACCGGCCCGACACTTCCGCATGCCTTCGCGAAGGTACCCGATGGGTCACCACCACCAGCCGTGCCACAGTCGTAGTAGCCCGCCTGGCCGTTCCATCCGCAACTGGGATTGCCCCCACAGTCCAACTCCTGCAGTTCACCACCGTCACAGTATTTTAGCGCACCACCATCACAGCAACCCTCATAAGTAATGCTGCCACACCCCCCTCCGCTACAATCCGCCGGGCAACTCTGCGCACTCTCTCCTGACTCGCAGGTACCATTGCCGCATTGCGCGGTTCCACCAGTGTTGAAGCAAACCCCCTCGCCAGTGGGCGGGGGCTGCAGAAGTGGAACGCAGACGTAGGGGGCCGGGCAGCCCGTGCCACCACTGGGGTCGGCGCAAAACTGGGTGCAGAAGTTCCCGGAATCAGACTGGACGCAAAGCATGCCGGATTTACAGTCAGACTCCGAGTTACAGGACGCACCCAGCCCACCCTCGGTGCTGGACTTGCAATCTGACGGACAGCTGGCTTCTGTTTCACCGTCTTCGCAATAGCCGTTTCCGCACTCGGCAGTGACCCCCCCAGGATCGTAGGTACTGATCAGCCCCTGAATCCACGAGGCGTGGATATCAACGCGAGTATTCCAACCATTCTGCGTGCATTCTGCATCGCCGGAAGAGACGACCGAAATGACCTCTTCCGTACCCCCAACCAACATTATGGCGGGACCACCAGAATCACCCGAGCACGTATTCTTTGGGTTCGATGGAGTCGTGAAGTTCCAGAACCCCTGGGAATTGACGTCACCAATGGTGCTATTGACCTTCATCTTGGTGCCGCTGGAATTCTGATTGTAGATACTCGACTGCCCGAATCCCACGAAGGTAATCGGGGTGCCCTCCTTGCCCACCAGAGATTGGGTGCGCACCTTCATGGGAGCCACCGGAGCAGCGTCAGTCAGCACAACCACCGCAATGTCATGGATCTGTACTTGATAGCCATCAATAACCTGCTGCCCGAATTGGGGGTGTGGAATCCACTTCTGGACATACGAAGTACTGCTCGGGCTCTCCATGTTGGAACCGAGCAGGAACCACTTCGGAGTGTAGCCATACGCAGCACAATGGGCTGCCGTAAGAACAATGCGAGGCGAGATCAAAGTGCCTGTGCAGATGGAGGCATCGGTCATCACAGCGCCCACTGCGGGGTGTCCCGCGTCATTGGTGCCACCGATGATCGATTGCAGCGCAGTCTCCTGAGGCAAGGTGTCAGCACTATGGTCGCAGGCAACGGTGAGAACCACAAGGAGCAAAACGAATGAAACAGCGAATGCAGTGGGGCGAGTCATCAGTACCTCCCATCGACCGCGACATACTACTAACCCCATGAGCCAGACGCAACATCGTTCACCAATCACCAGCAAAGCCCCCAACCCACCCCAAACCGGCGAACCAGCGGACGCGCCGCCCAATTTCACCGTAATTCCCACAGCTTACAACCACCC
>CALGBT010000514.1 GCA_937884235.1 uncultured Pseudomonadota bacterium | reverse complement strand
GTACTCGGCGAGTATCGATGGGGTCCGAGAAATAGGTGATGAAATGAGCTGCATTCTGCGTGGCAAACTCCGGTCCAAAAGAGCCCCACCGACTAAAATCAAAGAACGCCGGATTGACGTCCGCAGTGCGCACGGTGAAGTTGGCCCCACCCAGGGAGCCAAAAAAAGAGGTCTGGTCCTTGGCCGCCAGGGCAATCGGCCCCGCCAGCCCGGCTTCGGTGACATAGTAGCCCTGCTTGGCGACGCGATAGGCGCCGACGTTGGCAGCCTCACCGGCCACCTGCTGCACCATCATGAGACCGACGGAGCTGAGGACGAGGAGGACCAGCAGGGCCAGCAGGAGAACCGACCCACGTTCGTGGTGACGGGCCATTACGGACCTCCTACCAGATTGCGAACCGCCAGTGACGTCAACTCCACTCGTGAGGCCAGGCTGGAGGTTCGACAGGAACCTTGCATATCGCTAAGGTCAAAGGAAACAAGTGGTTCGAACTTGTCGTCCTCACGTGGCCGGAAGACGAACTCAGGATCTTCGTTCACCGTCCGCACGGTCAACTTGACGGTCAGATAACGCAGCCGATGAGGAATCGCAGTGCCGGCCGTCGAGCCCAGGAAGCCGCCATTGGAATCGTCCGCTACCTGATCAACGAGAGCGTACTGAACGAAGCTGGGGCTGTTGCCAACGCTGTCCAAGTCGAAGCCGAAGTCGTAGAACTGCATGTCGATGGCATAGTCTGCGATAACCAACTGGCTGTCTGGCAGCGGGGTGTCGCCGTCAAGCTGAAGTTCTTCCCGCACCAGGTCGGTCTTGCCGACATCAGCGTCAGGGCGAGTGTCGGGGACTATGCTATAGCGCACAAAACCCGTAACATTGACCTCCAGTCCTTCGCCAAATCCTGTGATGCCGCACAGTGTGCCGCCACCCGCTGCGGGCACGGCAGATTCCAGCGTCAGGGTACGAGAGACGAAGTCCGCTCCGGTGATGGCCAGATAGATCTCAAATTGATCTTGGTTTATCAGGCGCAGATAACGAGATGGGGTCGAAGGGGTTGGATTGAATACCTGGTTGAAGGCGACCTGGGTGTCGGGGAAGGCCTGGGTCGCCTGCAAAATCACCTGATTGCCCGTAATTCCCGCAGTAAGGTAGGTCCGGCCGCTGAAGAAATCGCCGAAGAGCGTCATGGTTGTTGGGCGAACGTACACATTCTCGGTGCTGCGGTAGACACTCCCCGCCGCCTGGGACGTCGAGAGCGTAATGGCCCGCAAGGCATCGGTTGGTTTGGGGCAGACTGAGCCATCAATCTGGCTGTTGGGGGTCGCCAGGAATCCGGCCCGCCGCAGGTCCCGCTTGATGTGCTCCAGGCCGAATCGCAGGCGGTCTTGCATGTCCATGGACTGCCCCTCAATGCGATAGGCACTGACGCTCTGTCCGTAGAGGGTGTAGATCGCACCGATGATGACGAAGGAGAGAACCACCGACACCATCAACTCGATCAACGTGAATCCTCTTTTCCCTCTAATCCCGTGCACCGACTGCCTCCTACTGTGAGAAAACGTTTCGCATGAGCGTTGCTGGAACAGTGACGCTACCGACGTTGCTCATGTCCAGCCACATCTCCGTACCCGCGCCGCAACTCTGGTATAACGTGATCTGCGCTTCGTCACGCAGCCACAAAACTCGCACATCTGCACGGACCAGGTAATCCGGCACCAGCCAGGTCAACCGGTAGTGCATGCAGAAGCGGCGATTCTGTCCGGGGGGAATCTCTTCAGCAATGCCTGCGTCCCACGATGCCGCAGCGTAGCCCATGGGGCCAATCCGGCGGTCTTGCCCCGGGAAACGATCGCCTTCAATCCATCCGCTGCCACCGTTGAGAGTGGCCTGCCCGACATTGAGTAAGTGCGGGAACTGGCCGTCCAGGCCGCCTTGCAGGAGGGTTGCGGAGGCATCGCCATTCCAGGCAATGGCTTCGCTCTTTAGAGTCTCGACGAAATGCTCGGCGAGATTCACCGCCTCCATCATGGAACGCGATTCATTCACGGCGTGGAGAGTGCCGACCTGCATATTGATCAGGGCCATGAAGCCGATGGTGGTGATAACGATCACCATCATCAGTTCCATGAGGGAGAACCCCCTCTCGCCACGCCTCGTCTCAATCTCCCGTCCCATCTCACCTACTCCGTAGTGCTCGTGACGTTTCTGACTTTAGGGATTCCGTTGTAGGGCACCACCAACTCGCGTGCCATGTTCGTGGCCACGCCGGTACTGCCTTTCGACTCTTTCGAGAAAAGCTGAAGCCTGAAGACGGCTTCACCAGCCCCGTAACCCGGTGGGGCCGGTAGCGTCGTCCCGAGCATGGAGAGCACTCGGCCATCCGGCTTGATACAAAACCTCGCGGTGCCGGCTGAAACCAGTAATGAGGGCGCTGCTGAGACTATTTGGACGTCAGACAGCCCCTCCTTCTTGAAATCGAACAACCTGACATCCGTGATGGGCTCCGGTTGAACGCTGTCCGCGGTAAATGTTGCCTGGGTGCAGGCCGAGCCGTCGCCTTCGTCGAGATGGATGGCCCCGCTGTTATTCCCGTCCGAAAGATCGACTCGTACTAAGTAGGCCCTATTACGAGAGGCCGCCTGCACCCGGGCATATTCCACCTGGTTGACAAAGGAGTTTGTAGCGGTGGCTAGCTTTTGGTGGGTAAGGGTGTTCATGATGGCAGGCACTGCGATAATCCCCAGAATGGCGATTATGATAAGAACGACGAAAGCCTCAAGAAGGGTGAACCCCCTCTCGTTCGAATGACATGATGTCGCTCGGTGTGCAGCTCTCATCGCAGAAGGTGCCTCCGTCAACCAAGTCCTCCGGGCCAAGCCAGGAGCAATATTCGTGCCACCGGGACTTCGCTGCCAGAATCAGCCCGGTGGGCCGAATATTGTCTGCCAGCGCGCCTAACCTCCCTGAAAAGCTGCAAAGTTTTTTCCGGCTACGCAAACTTTGCACACACTCTTAGCTTGTTAAGCAAGCCTAGGTACTATAACACGCACTCGCACGTGTGCAAAGCTCCCAAGCCGTGGGGAGGTGCGCAAGGACTCAGGCGACGGGCAAGCCTGCCCCGACGCAAAGCGCGGCGTGGAACGAGCCCGCGTCGCCACGTCCCTGCCAGGCGATGTCGAAGGCGACACCGTGGGCGGGCGAAACCCGCAGGATAGGCAAGCCCAAGGTTACGTTGACAGCACTGTCAAAGCGCAGCAGCTTGATGGGGATCATACCCTGGTCATGGTACCAGCAGAGGATTGCGCCATATTGGTCCAAGCGATGGGGAACAAAGAGTGTGTCAGCGGCGTAGGGGCCGGTGACGGGCAATCCTTGATCTGCCAGTTCTTCAACCCACCCACGAACTCGAAGGTCGACAGCAGAGAAGCCTCCCCATTCCCCACAGTGCGGGTCCAGCGCGGCCACGGCGATGGGGCGCTCGCCCACGTCTTGGGCCAGCACATAGGCACTCGCTGTTCGTACCGCCGCAGCGAGTTCAGCGAAAGAAACCGCGGCCGAAACCTGAGAGAGGGGAATGTGTCTGGTCATTACGCCAATGCGGAAGGTCCCCCCGTCAAACAGCATCAAGGGCTGGTGGCCGGGATAGCGCTGGGCGATGAACTCAGTGTGGCCTGAGCATGATAACCCCTTGGCCAGGAAGAATCTCTTGTCCACGGGACCCGTGACCAGTGCCGCACCATTTTCGGCCTCAGCCAGTCCCAGAGCCAGACTCTCGCCAATGAACGGGACCTGAGCCGGTGACCATTCCCCATCAATCAGCACTGCCGGGGCGCCGGGCTCGCACAAGGTCAGGCAGCCTCCCATTGAGCGGTGGACCGTCTCGACCAAGATTGAACCATCAGGGTGATGGCGACCGACCAGATCCAGGGTCTTCTCCAGCAAGGCTCGATCCGTCACAAGACTGATCGGGTGGGACTGGCGAAGCAGGAGACGAGCGATGGCAACCAGGGCCACTTCCGGGCCGATACCAGCCGGGTCTCCGACGGTTACAACGAGAGGGCGGGGTACCATGAAGCGAGGCGAGCTACTTGGACGTGCCCGGAACCGCAGCCTCGACGGGTGCGGCCGGCACATCAAGTTTGGTCGGGTCCTTGCCCTTCCGGGCGACGTCGGGACAGCGGCTGCGGGCGCGAGCGACTGTGTCCCGAACCCAGCTCCGGTCGATCATGGAGGCACTCCAGTAGTCGTGCCAGCGGGTCAGTGGCGGGTAGTCATAGCCGTGATAGATCTTCAGCAACTCCTCCTGCGTTGCGCCTCGGCCCTGGGCACACCACATGTCAACGAAGAGCTCGGCAAGCCGCTTCTTGTCTGTCCCGGTGACGTATTCGCCTTGAGGTGCCGTCTTTGGCGTAGGGCTGCCCTCCGTGGCCGTCGCATCGGTAATGGGAACCGGCAACCTGGGCATGGCCGCAGGCTCTTTCGGGGCCACGTCCGTCTCTCCCTGAACGTCCAGTTCCTCCACCGGGACTGCCGGCTCTGCCGGCTCGGTTTGCCCCGGGGCGGCTTCCGGCACCGCGAC
>CALGBT010000513.1 GCA_937884235.1 uncultured Pseudomonadota bacterium | reverse complement strand
ACCGTGCACCTTTGCACGGCCACCGGGAGAGCCACATGCAGGTCAACGAAGCTCACATGGATTTTGTCGTCGCCACACCCGAGATGATGGCCGAGCACTCTCTCCCGCAAGTCGCTTTTGCAGGGCGCTCCAACGTCGGTAAGTCGAGCATCATCAACGCCCTCACCGGACGCAAGAAGCTGGCCTTCACCAGTGGTTCCCCGGGGAAAACACAGCAGATCTTCTTCTACATCATTGACAACCGTTGGCACTTCGTCGACCTGCCTGGATACGGCTATGCGCAAGTATCCCGAGGTCAACGGGCCTACTTCAAAGTACTCGTCGACCGCTACTTTCGGGACAACAAGCAACTACGCGCTTGCGTCCTGCTCCTCGACCCGCGCCGTCCCGTGGGCGCCGAGGAGATTTCATTCATCCATTTCCTCAATGACGCTAAAGTTGCTCCCGTGGTGGTTTTCACGAAGTGGGATCGCGTCCGCTCAGCACAGCGCAGCAAGACTCTCAAGGCCCGCATGGCTGAATTCGCCGGTGCCACCAGCCAGGTGCTGACCACCAGCGCCCGCACCAAAGAAGGCGTTGATAGCCTGGGAGTTGTTTTGACAGCACTTCTCAAGGAGACCTCATGAACTACCGCAACACCTGCCTCTTGCTGCCACTCGCACTGACTTTCGCCACCATCGCCGCACCAGTTGCCGCTCGTTCGCGCCCCGGCAAGACACCGGATGCTAGACCCCACATCACGGCCCTTGCTGAGTGCGGGGCCACGCGTGACAGCGCCTGCATTAGAGAACATCGCGAAGCCCTCGCAAACATGGGCGTCAAGGCCTGCCCGCAACTGGCCAGCAGCCTGCCCGAAAATGCTGAGGCCGGGCAGACCTCTCTAGCCGAAGCCATGGTCGCCTTGAAGTGCCCAGAACTTCTTGCGGTAGCAACAGCAGCTTTCAAGAATACCGACGCCGACAACCGCGGCCCTTTGGCAGTAGCTTTCGCCCAGAGCAAAGCCGAGAAACTCCTCCCGGCGGTGCAGGAGCTGGTCCGGAGCGGCCGGCCATACGACCGGGAGAAAGGCTGCGAGGCCCTCGCCATAATGGGCAATGACAAGGCAATCCCGACCCTGGTGGAGGCCACCGGGCATGGCCTCTACTCAGTGCGCCAACAGGCTGCGAGAGCCCTCGGCTCCTTCCAGGGCGAGGCCGCCCGTGACGCCCTTGCCAAACTGCTCACCAGTGATAGCAATATCGGTGTGCGCATCGAAGCTGCCGGGGCCATGGGCATCCAGAAAGACATGCTGTCAGTGCCCGCCTTGATCAAGGGGCTGGCCGATGACTCCGGACCGGTGAAGACGGCCGTGCATAAGGCCCTCATCGATGTCACCGGACTGGATATCGGCATCGACCCAGAAGCGTGGGAGAAATGGTGGGCAAAGAATCAGCCGGCCGCACCCCGGAAGCGCTGGTAGCCTCGGTACCCGCCCCACAAACTGGCAAGCGCCAGCAGCAGCAGCAGCAGCGCCACACCACCGCCCGCAGCAAGCGGCGACCCCGAACAACCGTCGGAGCCAGAGCACTCACAGTCACAACCCGGACACTTGGTGGCCACCCCCTGCGGGCACTCCAACAGGGTCACCTCGGAACCCTCAGCACCGACGTCGGCGGGGTCACCTACGTCGCCGTCAACGGTTTCATCGTGAACATCTTCCCACGTTATAATTTCCGGAGGATATGGAGTCAGATCACATGCATTGCCTGATCCATCGGCATCACTGTCAAGTTGGGTCGGATTGGCCACCTCGGGGCAGTTATCCTGGTCATCAGAAACTCCGTCTCCGTCGCTGTCCACCGGTTGCGTTAACTTGGTCAATCCGATGCTTCCCCAGACCTCCTCTCCGGCAACCACGTCACGGGTTGACGAATTGGCATCATACCCCGCCTTGATGGCGGTTGCAGTGTAGGTTCCCGGAGCCAGGTAGAACTCCCACGCACCCTGGGCATTTGATACCGCCGATTCGCCAGTATCCAAAGTGACCGTGGCCCCGGGAATGCGGGCCTCCAAGTCGGGGTCTTCGTAGACGACGCCTTTGAGCCAGCCCTTAGCTGGAGGCGGCTCCCCGCCCTCACAATTCTTGCCGTAGTAGGTGCAGACGCCGGCGGCAAGACCGGCGGCGATCTTGCCTTGCCCGTCAGCGCTCTTCAGGAAATCCGATTCTGCTGGCGGATGCCCCTTCACTCCGCTCTTCGTCGAGCAGTCGTGGAACACAACCTCAGGGAGACAGGCGTACATGTTAGTCTGATTGAGGACATAGAGATCGTTGCGATACTTCAAGCCGCGGTCTCCGTAAGGCAACTTGCCCACCAGTCCATTTTGCACATGCGTTGACAGGTTCTTGCCCCCGTCAGTCTTGTAGAGCGTCTCGGTGCCGTGGCCCCCGCCAGCGTTAGAATGAATGCTGAGATAGATGTCGGCCCCCCACGAGTTGGCGTTAAGTGGGGCATTGTAGAAGTCCTGGTCGACCTTCGTGTTGAGCCCGGCCCCGTCCAGAATGGCCTTGGTATTGTTGGCATTGATCAGCGCATACTGCGCCTCATTCCCGCCCCCGGAAACGGCATTGCCGGTCTGGTTACTCGGATTGAGCATCACTTTCTGGGCCAGAGCCGGCATCGCCAGGAAGACGCCCAAAGCGACCAGGATCGTGGCAAACCTAGCGTGCATGACCCACCTCCTTCCCGGTCTCGGGATAGGGTATGGTCATCAGCAGGCCAGTGAGAGCATCGACAAAGGTCAACTGCGCACCGTCGGGCGACACCGCAGGCTCCACTGCAGCCACAGCAGTGGGGGTAGGTAGAGAGCGCTCCAAACCAGTGGCCACATCCACTTCGAATAGTCCACCACCCAGCACTCGTCTGGAATCATGGGTGATGCGGGCAAAAACAACCCGCCTGCCATCGGGGTGCCAGGCTGCACCCACGCCGGCGCAAAGCACCCGCACCTCCACGGTGTCAGGTTCGGCCAGCCAGATGCGGGACCCCGCAGCTCGACTCTCGTGCACCAGAACTGCAGTGCCGGCAGGTGACAGGCGTGGGTGGAAGTAGTTGGGGCCCTCCAGTAGAACAACGTCCGCACCACGCTCGGGGCCCACCCCATGCAGAACAATGCGGTCGTTGGGCTCTCGTGAGACGGCCACGCCGGCCGCCAGGCGAACATCAATATCGTGACCCTGAACACCGTCAGCCACTACCAGCAAGCGACCCGCCGCGGATACTTGCACCAGCGTGCCATTAGCCGCCGCGTACCAGTGGGAAGATGAGGGGTCCCAGATGGCCCTCCCGGCACGCTCTACTCCCTCCAGAGCCGGGTGGACAAAGGCTCTTTGCAGGCGCACCTCCGTGCCAACATAGACCGGATCAGCCAGCGCCGATCCGGCCGCGAGCGACTGCGCTGCCAGGGGTCCGGCAACCATCATGAGCAGGGTAACAAGGACTGCAGTTCGCATCGCTTCTCTCCTTTAGCGAATACATTTCCGTTGCATCTTACACCACGCCCTCTCTTTCGACTAGCGCGGACCTTTCCACGTTGCCACACTGAACCGCCGATGATAGAAAGACAATGCGCAGCGCACAGAGGGTGAAATGAACTGGCTTGATGCTTGTGGCAAATTCGGTACCGCTCAACGATTGGATACAACCCTGCTGTCTGTTCTCTCTGCTTTCCCCCAGAAGACCAGGACTCATGCTGTCCTTGAGGTTCGCTCCTTCAAAGAATTGGAAGCCATGGTGCCGAGGCTGCAAGGAGCAATCGAGACCCGACTCGAATCCCATCTGACCACCGAGGTCGATGGCCAGCAAGCCTCCATGTTTGCCCGCAGATATCAGGCCGTTCAGGACATGCTGGAGAAACTCGCACCACGCGACCCCGGAGCCCGGGCCTTGCGCGCCGGCTTCGCCTGCCGAATGACCGAAATGATGGAGAGCAGCCCCACCGCGCTCCGCGTCCGTGCCATCATCGACTTCTATTTCTCCCAGGCCGCCATTCGCCACCATCGCCTACAGAACCCGGCCGTCGCCGCCACCCCCACCTTGCGCGGCCTCGTCGAGCAAACCCGGTGGCAGAAAATCCAACGCGGCCTCTTTCATCGCCTGGTCTCCGGAATGACGCAGAAGGGACCGGTCAATCTCAATGCACTGCGCTTCGACCGAGGCCGCTTTGACTTCCTCGCAGTCGACTATCGCACCGCCGTAACTGCCGGAGTCCCCTTTGCCCAGTCCATCCTTGAGGCCGGTGGCGCGGCCGGGTTCTCCGGTGGTTATTTCCTCTACTCTGAACCCAACATCGAGGCCCCGGCGGCACGCTATGACCCCGTGGGGCTGCTGGTGTCGGGCGGCCAAGTCCTGAACCCGCCAATCTATTCGAGACCCGCATTCATGCAGGACGATGAGGGCCGGGTACACATCGCCACCATAGGCCTCAAAGGGCTGATGCTGCGCTGGCCAGACGGGGTTCACTTCCGCATCGGCGGGACCAATGCGGCGCGCCGGATTAATGCCATGCCCGTGGCCTTCAACCGGGCAGACCGGACCCAGACACCTCTCCACGAAGGCCACATACTAACGATCATCGCCCAACAACTCACCGCCGTCCAGCGAGGTGGCCAGGTGGCAATTCCCGTGGGCGGATTTGTCGTCACCCTGCCCGCTACGCCAGAGTGGGACGAACTCGGTTCCGCTCTGGCCGTCGATACGAGAGTCACATTCGAGCTGCCGTCACTCCCCGGCATCAGGGGGGTGAGTAGCGCCATTGCCGGTGGCCCTACCCTGCTGGAAGGTGGTCGGACCAGCGGCCCCAGGGCACTTCTCAAAGAGGAGTTCACCGGGGACGCCGAGCCCATGACCTT
>CALGBT010000512.1 GCA_937884235.1 uncultured Pseudomonadota bacterium | reverse complement strand
GGCCGAGCTCCAGTAACAGCAGCAGGAACACCGGGACCACCAGGAATTGAAAGCGGTCAATGCGCATCTCTTCAATCATGGAGGCATACTCTCGCTTCTCCAGTTGCTCAATCTCGTTGTAAATCTGTTGGGCAATAGGCCCCCCGGTGTAGTGGAAATACTTGCCACCGGTAATCTCGGCAATCTCCATCAGGAGCGAGTCGTTGAGACGAGAAACCACTACGTCCCCAGAATCGGGGTCGGTCATCTTCTCGCCGGTCTCATGCCCCGCGTCATCTACTTTCGGAACCAGGTCGCCGACGCTGGAACCGACGCCAACGGTGTAGACCCTGATGCCATGCGCCTTCGCCTTGCGGGCAATCTCCAGCGGTTCGCTGCCATGGTCTTCACCATCTGTGATGAGCAGCACCGCCTTGTACTTGCTGCCGGCAAAGGGCTTGAGTTCTACGGTCTCGTCCGACGACTCGGCATTCTCTCTGTCTGCCGGCGGCAGCAGGGTATCCAGCGCGACGTTGAGGGCTCGGCCGATGGCCGTACCTGGAACCGGGACGTCCACAGGCGACAGATCTCGCAAGAAGATCCGCAGCGCGCCGAAATCTGACGTCAGAGGAGACTGGGCGTAGGCGATGCCCGCAAATGGCACCAGCGAGACGCGGCCACCCTCCATCTGATCAAGCAGTTCCCCCACCTCCATACGGGAACCCGTAAGGCGGTCGGGGGCAATGTCCGCGACAAGCATGCTGTTGGAGATGTCCAGGGCAATGGCCAGATCGATGCCCAGTCCCTGTAGCTTCGTTTCCTCCATGCCAAACTGCGGCCGCAGCAAAGCAATCCCCAGCAGAGTCAAGGCGAGGGTCAGCAAGACCCGCTTGAGCGCCCGGCGGGTGGGGCTGACCTGAACGAGTCGTGCCGCCAACGGCGCATCAGCCAGGCGCCTCGAAACGCCTCGGCGCCACAGGGCCAACCAGCCAAAGCAAGCCAGCACTACGAAGAGACCTGCCAGCAGCAGGCCCCACCACTGGCCCAGGCCGAAGGTTAGTTCCTGGCCATTCATGGATACCTCCTCAGGACGGTGGTACGCGCCAGAAACTCCAGGAGCAGCAGCCCCATGGCGACCATCAAGAAGGGCCAGAAGATGTCTTTGTGACGAGCGACCTTCTGCTCCATCCGTTCGCTTTGCTCCAGTTCGGCAAAGCTCTCCTGAAAAGCCTCCTTGTCGTAGCTGACGTGGAAAACGCCAGCCGCGGCCGTAACCATCTGCCGGATCTTCTCCTCATCCACCTGCTCGTCATAGGGCGTGTACTGGAGGAAACCCATCTGGGTGATGAGGCGGCCGTTCTGGGTCACCGGCATCTTTGATTTGGGCCCGCCACCGACAAGAAATGCATAGAATCCAGGCCGAGTCTTATCTGGCTGGTCACCAATGTATCTGGCGACGTCCATGGGTTTCAGGTTGCTGGAGTTGTCGTTGCCATCGGTGATGAGGACGATGAGCTTGCCCTCCGCCTTGGATTTCTCCAGGCGCTTGAAAGCCTTGGCCAGGGCATCGCCCACCGCAGTCTTCTCCCCGACAATGGTGCAACCGTTGATGCAGCCGGGGTGACGGCGGTCCCGCTCCATGTTGTCCAGGACCAGGGAATCCAGTTGCTGCAGTACCGTCTGGTAGTCCAGTGTCAGCGGGAACTTGAGGTAGGCCTCAGAAGAGAAGACCACCAATCCCACCCGGTCTCCCTGCCGGTCACGAATGAATTGCTTCAAGGTCTCCCGGGCCATTTCGAAGCGGTTTGGAGGTTCGCTCCCCCGCTCCTGGTAGTCGGCGATTTCAGAGAAGTCCATGTCGACCGCGTTCATGGAACCAGACATGTCGAGGCAAACCATAATGTCGATGCCAGATCCCATTAGGGTTTCCCAGTCCTCCAGTTGAGGCCGCGCCAAAGCGACCACCAGAAGCACCAGTGCCGCAACACGCAGCATTGGCAGGAGGGCCAGGAAGCGAGTGCGCCAGCCCGCTCCGGTGCGGGACAAGGCCAGCAGATTGGCAAAGGAGACGGCGGGGCGGTGAGCCAGCGGACGGCGACTGGCTACCCATTTGCGTATCCCCCAGACCACAGGCAACGCCAGCAGGAGCAGGAAGTATTCCGGGGTGGCGAAGCTCATGCCGCACCTTCCTTATGGTTTTCACTGGGCGCCGCCGGCGGAGCAACGGGCTTCTCCATGGTGGCCAACACCAGGGATTCTACACGGGAGAGATCTGCTTCTGCCCGGGTTTGTGTGGGGATGACCTTGGCGAATTTCACCAGGTCCAATTCATCCAGCAGCAGCGCCACCTCCTGGTAGTGCTCATGGGCAATCGCCAGTGCCCCAAGGCGCTGGCACAACTCCGTGCTGGTCAGGTCCATGGAGTCAAATCCCCAGCGTGCCCCCAGATAGTTCCGGAGAATGCTGGACAACTCAGTGTAGTAGAGGGCGAACTCCCCGGCTTTATCGAGGCCGCTGCGCGTCAACCTTTTGAGCTCTTCCAAGGCAACCTCGTGGGCCGGTCGCGGAGGTGGCCCCGGGGGGGCGATACGGGGCCGCAGGCGATTTAGCACCAGGACTGTGCTGCCCACGGCAAACGTCACCACGCCCAGTCCAACGAGCACCCAGATGAGGAGCCAGTTGCGCTCCACTACTGGCAAAGTGCCGAAGGGGGCGGCCGGTTGCGGGTCACTTTCATTGGCGAAGTATGAACCGGTATGGAAGGTAATGCGTCCGGCTCGGACAATGCCCACCTCGCCGCTGGGGCCGGTAGCATCGAAGGCCCGGGGGGGGATCTTGACTCGCCCCGCTCGAACCAGGACGAAGGGTACTACCAGTTCGATTTGCACGCCATCTGCGATATCGGTGCGGCGTAGCACGACGTCTTCCCGCTGGGGACGCAAGGCGGCGATGAAATGAAGCTCCTCAGGGGCCTCCAGGGTCCAGCCAGTGGGCAACTGTACCTTCAGTACATAGTCCACTCGGTCGCCCACCAGAGGCGTCTCATTGTCCATCTCCAGGCTGGCCTCCCCGGTGAACTCCACGGCGGGGGGCGGGGGCGGCGTTGCTACCTCCAGCGCGGTGGCAGAGACCTCTGCGTCCGGTGTCGCCACGACATCCTGGCCTCGGACCGGCGCTGACAGCAACGACAGCAGGATGGCAAGAATGGTTGACGTTCTCATCTCAAAACCGCCGTGCTCGCCGGGAGAAAAGCCTGTTGACTGCCGGAATGTAATCTTGTTGCGTCCACAGCACCTCATAGTCGATGGAGAGTCGTTTGAGCAAGGACTCGACGTTGGCCCGGTCTTCTTGCGCCGCCCGCCGGAATCTCTGGCGCACTTTGCGGGAAGAAGAATCCACAACGTGCAGCCCACCACCCTCAAGATTCTCAAGGGTCATGAGACCACCGACAGGGAGTTCCTCGTCGGCTTTGTCCCGGGTGACATAGGCCACAAAGTCGTGGCGTTGCGCAGCCACCGAAAGGGCCCGCTTTACTCCGGGGATCTCGTCCGGTGAGATGAAGAAGTCGGAGAGCAACACTGCCACGGACCGTTTCTTGGTGATGTTCATCAGGTATTTCACGGCATCAGGGATTCCAGTGGCGCTGATGCCCGACCGCGGGGCATCGAACTCCAGGATGTCCCGAATCACGCGCAGCACATGGGTGCGACCCTTCTTGGGGGGCACAAAGTGGGCCACCTTGTCGGTGAAGATGAAGAGTCCCACACGATCGTTGTTCTTGATGGCCGAGAAGGCATGTACCGCAGCTACTTCAGCGATAAGTTCGCGGCGCAGGCTGCCCCGGGTCCCGAAGTTGGCCGAAGCCGACATGTCGAGGAGCAGGAAGACGGTCAACTCGCGTTCCTCGACGAAGACCTTGATAAAGAGTTCCCCGGTACGTGCGGAAACGTTCCAGTCGATGACGCGGACATCATCCCCCGCCTGATAGGGGCGCACCTCTTCGAAGCTCATGCCGCGCCCCTTGAAGACCGAGCGGTATTGCCCTGCCATCTCCTGGTTGGCCAGCCGCGATGTCTTTATCTCGATGCGGCGCAGCCTGGCAATGAGATCCCGGTCGATCATCAGGGCACCTCTACCTCGTCGAAGATCTGCCGAATGATATCCTCAGGGCTGAGCTCTTCCGCTTCCGCCTCATAGGTCAAGATTACGCGATGGCGCAGCACATCCATGGCCACGGCCTTGATGTCTTCTGGTATCACGTAGCCCCGATGCTTCAGGAAAGCGTGGGCACGGGCCGCGTTGAGCAGGAAGAGGGAGGCCCGGGGGGAGGCTCCCCAGGAGATCAGCGGTTTGAGCTTCTGGAGGCCGAAGGTCTCGGGTTCTCGTGTGGCAAAGACAACGTCGACGATATACTGCTTGATCTTGTCGTCAACGTAGACCTGCCGCACGATGCTGGCGGCCTTCTCAATCTCCTCGGGGGTCACGACAGACTGGATCTCGGGAATGGAGTCTCCGGACATGCGCTCCATGATCAGCTTCTCTTCTTCCCGGGTGGGATAGGTGACCTTGAGCTTCAGCATGAAACGGTCAACCTGCGCCTCGGGCAAGGGGTAGGTGCCCTCCTGCTCAATCGGATTCTGGGTGGCCAGGACGACGAAGGGCGGGGCCAGCTTGTAGGTGGTGTCGCCAATGGTGACCTGCCGCTCTTGCATGCACTCCAGCAGCGCGCTCTGAACCTTGGCCGGGGCACGGTTGATTTCATCGGCCAAGACGATATTGGCGAAGACCGGTCCTTTGCGGGCCGAGAACTGCCCTGTTTGCTGGTTGTAGATCATAGTCCCGATGATGTCCGCGGGCAGCAGATCCGGAGTGAACTGGATGCGCTGAAAGCGGGCCTCGATAGCGTCGGC
>CALGBT010000511.1 GCA_937884235.1 uncultured Pseudomonadota bacterium | reverse complement strand
AGCTACCCGGTCGAGAGTCTCGATGACGTTGCGCATAGACGAAGAGGCAAAGATGAACTCCTTTCCGGAGCTGGCCGCGCTCTTCAACGAGCGCAGTTCCGCTTTCAGTCTGGCCACTTCCAGGGCGCGGCGCACGACGAGGACGAAGTGGTCGCGTGCCGTTGGCTTGGCGATGAAGTCGTAGGCTCCTTCCTTCATGGCCTGCACTGCCGTGGCGACGTCGCCAAAGGCGGTAATAACTATTACCAGGGTGTCTGGTGCCAGCTTTCTGAGTTCTTCCAGCAGCGCCATACCGTCCATTCCCGGCATCTTCAGGTCGGTGACCACGACGTCGAAGGGGGCACGGCGAAACTGGCGGAGGGCATCGTGACCGTTGGTGGCGACGGAGGCCGGGAGCCCCGCATCGTCGAGGTGAAACCGCAGGACCTCGCGGAAGCTGTCATCGTCGTCGACCAGTAGTATGCGGTCCATCTGCGGGAACCTCCAAGTAGTGCCAGCATAGTGGGTTGTGCGGTTTTTCTCCAGTAACTTCGCCGTTGCTAGTTGGGCTCGAGCAGGCGTGCAAGGCGTTGGGCGTCTTTGCCCTTGAGGGCAAGCTGGGCGAGGCGTGCCTGGGCGCTGGGGGTCAGGGATTGGTGGCGGTGGAGCCGTTCGAGCCAGGTGAGGGCACGGCTGGCGAAGGTTCGTTGGGAGGCTGGTGAGAAGCGTTCGCCGGCGTCGGTGAGGAGGAGGGTGAGCAATTCGCCGTTCTCTTCGTCGGCTTGCTGGCGATTGCGGTCGAAGGAGCACTCGACGAAGGCGGCGAGGAGGTCGTCGGTGGCGGCGGCCATCGGTAGCCGTTCTGCCGGCTTTTCCTGGCTCAGTCCGACGAGGCTCACAGGCAGGTGCGCCACTACGGCCCGGCAGAAAGGCTGGCCGCCCAGGCAGGTGAGCATCTCCAGGAGTCTGGTGAGGGCGCCGCCGACTGCTGTAGTGCCAACTTCGTCTCCAGGGGTGATGCCGGGGAAGAGCAGGCGCCTGCGGCCCCCCGGGAAGAGTTCGAGGAGCGGGCGCACAACGAGTTCATCGCGACTTGAGAAGCCGGGTTCCTGGGGCACGTGGACCCGCGCCAGGGCGTGGCGCTCGCCGGGGGCCTGGGGAACTCGCTTGCCCAGCAACTCTCGGGCACCGGCATAGACCGGAGCGGTCGGATTGGCGGGGCTCCCGAAGAGTGTGGCGACGGCGTGGGCCGTGCCTTCGGCCAGGTCCAGCAGCTCGGCGTGAGTGCTGGTCAGCCCCTCGATGAGGCCGCGCAGTTGCCAACCATCGAGTACCCCGACCCCTTCATCACCGCCGAAACGCAGGACCCGGTCGCCGATGCCCGCGGCGACGAGGGTAACCATGCGCTTCGCCCGCTTACGGGACAGGCTGACACCTCCGTCCCACGCAATGATCTCATGGAATGGGTGCCAGGCCCGGAGCAGTTCCTCTCGGGACCAATCGTCGGCGGCTCCAGCCCATGCTGCGGCCCAGCCCGGGTGGGTAGCGGCTGGCAGGGGACTGCGGCTCTCTTCGGCCAGGGCTGCCAGTTCTTCGTGATCGGCGAAGCTGCGCCGCAGGAGTTTGGCCCCAGCTTCTTGCAAGCTACCCAGCCGAGTCCATTCCGGCGGGTGCTTGGACCACATGGATGCCAGCGACGAGAAGATCTCTGGTGCGCCTTCTCCATCGAAGGTCACTGCGACCTCCGGGGACCAGGCGAGGTCCTCGAGGCGGAGCACCTCGGGCCCGGCAGCAGAGGCAATGGTTGAATCGCTTCGCAAATCCTCGGCTGGAGGGAGTGCGCAGATCACGGAGTTGAAGTAGAAGGAATCTTGCACTCGGCCCTCTTCCAGGCGTGCCATGAAGTGGTCAGCCAGTACTGGTGCCACTTCAGCGATAGCCGTGGTCACCGTGTCGGTATCCAGGTAGATGCCGGTGGCGAGGGCAGGGTGGGTGACCGAAAAGCGGGCTTTACAAAGCCCCTGGGAGGCAGCCAGGAGAACGCCATCGACCACGGCTTGCAAGCGGGCGGTGGTCATTTGAGAGGCGTGACCCGGATCCACTGAGAGGACCAGCGTCAACCAGCTGTCTGCAGCCGCAGGAATATGTCGCAGGAGGCGCTCGGGGGCGCGTGGGGCTTTCGTTCCAAGGGCGAGTCCGTTGGTGAACACCTCCACCTCGGCCGCGGTTTCTCTGGCTCTGGTGACCATCGCCGCGAACTCGGGGTGCTGAAAGGGTTCGCCGCCAATCAGCGTAAGTCGACCGATGCCTTGCAGGTGTTGGCAGATTCGCTCAAAAGCTGCGTCGGTCATGTCCCGCTGGTCCAGGACATCGGCGGCAATGCAGAAGGGACACTGCAGGGCGCAGCGGTGAGTGACGTCGACGGTGGCTGCCGCCAACATCGGCCGGGGAGCTTCCCGGACTACGCGCACGCGCCGATAGAAGGAGTTGAAGTAGTGGGGATGGAGTTTCGCCATTTGGACGAGGGTCTCGCCCAAGGTCATCGGACCGCCTCGTACCTTCCGACGCACATGCGGCAGGCGGAGTAGTGACCGGCCTCTGCGGCAAAGGAGCGCATGTCATCCCCGGTCACGATGGCGAGGAGGTTGGTCCCCTCGAGGTTGCCCAGGGCACGGTCCTTGTGGATAACCGAGGGCATGTCGCAGGGGTAGACATTGCCATTAACGGTAATGAAGAGATTGTGCCCTGGAGCGTGGCAGCGGCTTGCTGGATCGAGGGCATGGAGGTTGTATTGACCCTCAGCAATCATGGCCACGGCATCGCCGCGGCTGATGGGCCATTTTCGGATTTCGGGGCGGAAATCGATGGTTACGCCCAGCTTGCGCGCCATTTTCTCCATGGCCGGGAGGATCTCATCGAAGAGGGTTTGCATCTCTTGGGCATCAGGCCAGCGGGGCAGTGTGGAGGAGACCGGGCCGCTAATGGGCAGGAAGAACTCGTGCTTGCGAATGCCCAGGCGGCCAGTGAGTCGGATAAGATCGGGCAGATCCCGAAGATTCTCGCTGAGAATGACGGTGCTGGCGAAGGTCTCGATTTCCGGTATGGCCGCCAGTGTCTTGAGTGCCCGAACTGCCCGGTCGTAGATTCCCGGGAGTTGTCGGATGGCATCGTGAATTTCGGGCCGCGAGCCGTCGATGGAAACCACCACCCGCTTGACGCCAGCATCAAGCAGTTGCCTAGCGTAGGACGGGGTGAGGTAGTAGCCGGTGGTAATGAACATGGAGTCCATGCCCAGCCAACGTATGTGCTGAAAGAGGTGCAGCAGGTCTTTGCGTAGGGTCACTTCCCCGCCAAAAAGATCGGTGAGGCGAATGCCCAACAGTCCGCACTCCTCAAGGGTCCGGAGGATGCGGTGAAGCGGCATCATCGGGGTCTTGAAGTAGCCGACGATGTTGCACATGACGCAGCGGCACATACAGGACTCAGTGATCTGGAGGCTGACACCTTCGTGGTGCATGGCGACGAAGTGGTCTGCGGCCTTGTCCCGGGCCACGAGATCGACGGTAAAGGGCTGCCGATGGTCGGCCGAGGGCAGCACATAGGCGGTGGGGACGATTCCATTGCGCCGCAACTCGCGCAGCAGGCGGACGGGGTCGCGGGGGAATGGCCGACGCGGTCGTTGCGCGTTTCGATCCACCAACCAGACCTCTCGAACGGCAGCGTGTACAGTTGTCCCGCCTTCATAGGCAGCATCGATAATGCTGGTCAGATCATCTGATTCCAGCACGGCATCGGCGCGGGGCAGGTCTTTGACCGGGTCGGCCACCGAGGGGGCCGACCGGAAGACTGCCGGACACTCGTGCAGGCGGTGGCAGGCGCTACATTCAGGTGCCATTTGGAGGGGGATAATGGAGCCGTCACGACAGGCGTGCCACACTTGACCATGATGCACTTTGGCGTGGAGCAGCACTGGCTCAGCAAGGCCCGGTGGGTCGAGACGCCAGAGTATGGGCGGCTGACTGCCGTCCTGCAGGATGAGGCCATCGTGGCCGCACGGCAGTCGTCGCTGATTGGCGCGATAAGGGCAACTGGCGAGTTCGAAGTTCTTCAGCGGTCGGCCCGGCGCAAAGAGCAAATGGCCAGGTGCTTCGGGGGAGCGGGGCAGCAGGAAATCGACGTCACCTGCCAACCACTGCTCGGAAATGAAGGTCGGACACTCCTTCAGCAGGCGACAACTGCGGCACGGGGCCGCTGCTTTGATTATCTCCGCCGCCTCCGCACGGCCTGAGTCCACGGCCGGAGCGCAGCGCGGGATCTTCGTTGTTTCCAGGCCGATGGCGTGCCTTTGCAGCCGTAGCTCAAGGTCATTGAGCCAGATTACCAGCGGTCCCAGGGATGGCCGGAGCTCGGCTTCGGCATCATCCGTGGAAAAGGAGGGGGGCCGCAGGATGACCCGGCTGGCCCCGAGTTTGGCAACGGTCGAAGCGAAGGATCGGGGCGTCACCTCGGCCAACAGCCGCGTGGTCGCGACCGTGCCGATGTCGACTCGAACACCGGCCTCCACCAGATGTCTGATGCCACTGAGGGTCTGCTGATAGCTATCGGTGCGGGTAAGCCAGTCATGGACTTTGCGGCTCCCATGGAGGGATACGGTGGCACGCACGAGCCCGGCCTTGCGAAAGGCCAGGACATTGGCTTCGGTGGCGAAGACGCGGCCGTTGGTGGCCATTGACCAGGGGAGTCTGGTGGAGCGTACGAAGCGCAGAAAGCTGCTCAACTCCGGGTGACAGGTGAGTTCGCCACCGGTGATGTGGAAGCCCTGAGCGCCGTCACGGACGGCGGCACCGACGACGCCGATAATCTCGGGGATAGGGCGAGGCGCCCACTGCGTGTTGGCCACGCAGAAGCGA
>CALGBT010000510.1 GCA_937884235.1 uncultured Pseudomonadota bacterium | reverse complement strand
ACCGTCCACGCCTTACCCGGGTCCACCTGTCCAGAGTGGTCCAGTTCGGTCCAGTTTGGTCCACCCCGGGTGTCCACCGTCCACGCCACCGTCCACGCCTCCGTCCACGTCCACCATCCACCGTCCACACCACGCGTGACGCACCGCATGCGCTCTGCTAACATCCGGGCCGAAGAAGGAGGAGCACATGAACAAGTATTTCTGGCTCAGCACTCTGGCCCTTGTCGCGGCCTGCAGCAACAGCAGTTCCGTTTCCCACGACGTCGTTTCAACAACGACCGATGCCACGGCAGACGCCATGGTCACCATCGACGTCGTCCTTCTCCCCGAAGTCGTGGCCCCAGTAGGCAAAGACAGCGGCATCGACTTCGGTGAGCCGGATGTGCAGCCGGATGTGCCGCAGCTGGGGTGCCAGCCCGGTGAGGGCTGCTTCCTGGACAAGTGTGCCGGCAATGGGGCGTGTCAGTCGGGGTGGTGCGTTGAGCATTTGGGCGATGGGGTCTGTACCAAGGCCTGCCAGGACGAATGCCCGGCCGGCTGGGCCTGTCAGCAAGTGGCAGGAACGGAACCTGACGTGGTGTTCATCTGCGTGTCGGACTTTGCCAACCTGTGCAAACCATGTGCGTCCAACGCCGACTGTGGCACGGTGGGCAAACAGGATGTCTGCCTCGACTACGGTGACGAGGGGTCCTTTTGTGGAGGCGTCTGCGCAGCTGATGACGACTGCCCGTGGGGCTTCTCGTGTGAGACCGCCGGGACGGTTGATGGCAGTGAATTGCAGCAATGTGTCTCGGATACCGGCTCCTGCCCCTGCAGTGACAAGTCGGTTTCACTGGGGCTGGCAACGCCCTGCACCATCGAGAACGAATTCGGGAGTTGTCCGGGCCATCGCATCTGCACCGAAGATGGGTTAGCCGATTGCGACGCGGTGGTGCCGGCGCTTGAAGAATGCAACGGCCTCGACGACAACTGCAACGGCCTCTTTGACGAGGCCACCTGCGACGATGAGTTCGACTGCACCGCAGACAGTTGTGATGCCGAAGCGGGCTGCATCCACGAATTCCTTGAAAACGGGGAATGCGCCGACGGCAATCCCTGCACCGTGGCCGACCACTGCGTCGCCGGCGAGTGCACGGGCTCACCGGTCTCCTGCGACGATGACAATCCGTGCACCGACGACTCCTGCGATGAGACTGGCGGCTGTATCTTTACCGCCAATCAGGAGGACTGCGATGACGCGCTGCCCTGCACCATCGGCGACCACTGCAAGGACTCTGCTTGCGTCGGCGCCCCCGTGGATTGCGGCTGTCAGACCGATGTTGATTGCACCCCGCTGGAAGATGGCAATCTCTGCAACGGGACTCTCTTCTGCGACACCAACTCGCTGCCGTTCGAATGTGCAGTGATACCTGACTCTGAAATCCAATGTCAGGAACCCAACGGACCGGATGCCGGCTGCCTCCAGGCTGCCTGCGACCCAGGCACCGGGAAGTGCTCCATCATGGCGGACAACGAGGGCCAGGCGTGCAGCGACGGCAACGCCTGCACCATCGGCGAAACCTGCCAGGCGGGCGCATGTGACGGCGGGGCTCCCCTCAACTGCAACGACGGCAACGCCTGCACTGACGACCTCTGCGACCAATCTGACGGCTGCCAGCATCTCGCCAACGAGGCGGGCTGCCAGGACGGCAGCGTTTGTACGGTGAACGATACCTGCGCCGATGGCGAATGCCTGCCCGGCCAACCCCTGGCCTGCAACGACAACAACGAGTGCACCGACGACTCCTGCGCACCCAATCTTGGCTGCGTCTTTGACCCCAACGATGCCGATTGCAACGATGCCAACCCCTGCACCACCGGAGACCACTGCGCCGCGGGGAAGTGCGTACCCGAAGTGATGCTCAATTGTGACGATGGCAACCCATGCACCAACGATGCCTGCGAGGCCGACAAAGGCTGCGTTCACTCCCTCAACCAGGCTCCGTGTAACGATGGCAACGCCTGTACAAGCGCAGATCAGTGCAGCAACGGGTGGTGCTCTGGCGTCTTTCTAAACTGCGATGACGGCAACGTTTGCACCGACGATTCCTGTGACCAGGAACTGGGCTGCCAGCACCTGGCCAACGACAAGCCGTGCACCGATGCCACCGTCTGTACCATCGGCGACCACTGCGAGGACGGGGAGTGCGTCAGCACCGGGGAACTGGACTGCGATGATGAGAACCTCTGCACTGACGACGCCTGCGACAAGAACCTGGGCTGCGTCCACAAGGCCAACAGCGCCGCCTGCGACGACGGCGACGGATGCACCGTGAACGACAAGTGCCAGAACGGCGGTTGCACCGGTGGTGTCGCGCTCGTTTGCAACGACGGCACCGACTGTACCATCGACTCCTGCATCGCACCCGGCGGCTGCCAGTACCTCCCCAACAACCTTGCCTGCGACGACGACGACATCTGCACTGACGATGCCTGCGACCCGGCCGTCGGCTGCGTGCATTCCCTCAACCAGGCCCCCTGCGACGATGGCAATCCGTGCACCGATGGCGACGCCTGCGCGGCAGGCATCTGCGAAGGCGGTGAACTGGCACAGTGCAACGACGGCAACGTCTGCACCGAAGGCACCTGCCAGGGCAACCAGGGCTGCGTCTACACCCCCGTTGCCGGCAACTGTGATGACGAGAACCCCTGTACCACCAACGACAGCTGCCAACTCGGGGAGTGCACCGGGGCCCCTCTGCCCTGCAACGACGGGGTCGAGTGCACGACGGACGAATGCACCGCCGAGGCCGGCTGCACATCCACTCCCGACGACGACTTTTGCAGCGACAACAACGTCTGCACCACCAACACCTGCGACCCCGACGCCGGTTGCATCACCACCCCGGTGGAAGGGGCGTGCGACGGCGGCCAGTGCGTGGCGGGAGAATGTGTCCTCGACTGCGTCCCTCAGTGCGCGGGCAAGGAGTGCGGTGCTGATGGCTGCGACGACGTCTGCGGCACTTGCCAGCAGGGCTACAGTTGCAGCGGCGGCAAGTGCCTCGAAAGTGGAGCCAACGAGTGCAACGACGGCAACGACATCTGGTGGGATGGCTGCACCAACGGCAAGATATCTGAATTCCAGGTCAACACCTTCACCCCCGGCGACCAGCACTATCCTGACGTTGCCGGCCTCACCAACGGCAAGTACGCCATTGTCTGGGCCTCGTACGACCAGGACGGCAGCAAGTATGGCATCTACGGCCAGCTCTTCGACACCGATGGCAGCACTTCTGGTGACGAGTTCCAGATCAACCAGTACACCAGCGAAGACCAGACTCGCCCAAAGGTCGCTGCGCTAGGCGACGGAGCCTTTGTCGTGGTCTGGGATACCATCAGCCAGGACGGCAGCGGTTGGGGAACGGTGGGGCGACGGTACAAGGCTGACGGCAGTGCCGATGGCGCAGAGTTCATCCTGAACTCGACAACCAGCAGCAGCCAGTACATGGTCTCTGTCGCCGGCCAGACCGAGGGCACATTCATGGCCGGTTGGCAAGGCTACCATGACGGCAGCGGATATGGTGTCTACCAGCGCCTCTTCAATGCCAGCAACACCCCTCAGTACGGTGACAGCAACATTCACTCATCCACCTCCAACGACCAACTCGAACCAGACCTGGCGGCCCATCCGGCGGGGTTTGTCGCAGTCTGGCAGAGCTATGGGCAGGACGGCAACAACAACGGCATCTACGGCCAGCGATTCGCCCTGAATGGGAGCAAGCAGGACAGCGAATTCAAGGTCCACACTTATACGCCCAACGCCCAGGAGCGACCTTCCGTGGCTGCCTTTGCCGATGGAGGCTTCGTGGCCGTCTGGGACAGCAACAACGAGGACGGGTCAAACTGGGGTGTATACTGCCAGCGCTTCGCAGCCAACGGGGCGAAGATCAAGACCCCGTTCAGAGTCAACACCTACATCGAGAGCACACAGTATTACTCGGATGTGGCCACCTGGTCGGATGGCCGGTTTGTCGTCGTCTGGGCAAGCAACCAGGACGGCGACGGCTATGGCATCTTCGGCCAGAGATACAACTCCGACGGCACTCCAGCGGGCAACGAATTCCAGATCAATGTCTACACCAAATACACCCAGTACTTCCCTGCCGTCGCCACCATCCCCGGCGAAGGCTTCGTCGTCACCTGGTACTCCCAGGCCCAGGACGACTCTGTATCGGGTGTCTTCGCGCAGCGTTATGATGCCGCAGGGAACAAGCTCTACCACTGATGGGCCCTTGCGCTCGACTATGCGAACGGCGCCCACAGCTCGCTGCGCTGCCGCCGTGGGTTCTCCGATTGGGAGCATGGAGAATCTGGGCGGAGTGTGGTTGCTGGTGATGTGGGGGCGGCGTGCAAAGGCAAAAGACGCGCCGCGTTGGACGTCATCGACGGCAACCCGCCTCTTTACGCACCACCACGGTCTTCGTAACTGCCCTAACTCCAATCACCCAAATCCATCGGTAGCCCGAACGCTAGTGAGGGCGTTGTCGTGGTAGGCCCCGAGCGTCAGCCGGGGTGACAACACAGCGTCGCAACGTCGTCGACGTCAACATCTTCTTCTGCTACTGTACTGACGAACCATGGAGGCTCGCATGAGACGATTGCTTTGGGTTGTGGTGGTGGGTTTGGTGTTTGGCTGTGGCGGTGACGACAAGAAGGCGAACAATGATGCGACGGTTGGTGATGTTGTCGCGGACGCTCGGGTCGGTGATGTTACCACGCCCGACGGTGCGGTGGATAACATGGTGCCGCCCGCTGATGCCATGGATGCGGTGGCCCCGGCCGACGTAGAGGTAGTGGTGGAGCCGCCGCAGTTGGTGGTGCAGGTGCCGCTGCCGGTGCCGGCTGACCCGCTGGCGGGGTCCGCCATTGAGAGTTGCAGCCTCTACCAGAATGTGCGCTGCTCCGACGGGAAGCAGCAGGTTTGCACGGTCTATGACACAGGAGCAGAGGAATTTGTGGCACCGGATGATGTGGATCCGCTACTCAACCGCGTCTTGCTCTTCGAGCGCTGGCGGGATCTCTACAACTCCCCGGACGGACAGGCGGTGGACCGGGATTTCAACAAAGAAATCCTGCCTCTGACCCCCGAAGTGGAGTGGGCCAAACCGGAGAACTTCGCCGGTTACTGGGGTTCTGGCGACGGTGGCATCTGGACGGGTTGGTCGACAGTGGCCGCGATTCTACGCTACGCACATACGGGTACTGAGGCCGACTATGAGCGCATGGAGCAACAGGTGCGGGACATGGTCACCATGTACGATGTCACCGGCGTCCCAGGCTACGTCTGCCGCTACCATTTCCTGTACGCACCCGAGGGTACTCCCAACACTACTGAGCACATCATGCGCTGGGAGAATCTGCACACCATGGGAAGCCATGACCGTCCGGTAGTGACGCCTGACGAATTGGACAACCTGCCCGCCATTTACACCGAGGGCATCACCGACGACGACGGCAAGGTATGGAAAGGAACGCCGATGTGGCATGGTCGCCCATCCATCGACCAGAGTACCGGTCCCATGACCTCGCTGCCCATGGCCTATGCGTTGCTCAAGGACGAGGAACTGAAAGAGAAGATCAAGTATCACATCCCGTGCTATCTGAAGCGCCTCCAGCGCATCGAGCTCATCAACCTGCAATCCAACCCTGATCTCATCGAAGGGCTAATCGCCTATTTCAGCATCGGTGAGTTGAAGATGGATCCCGATGACATCGAACTGACTGATCTCGATACGATTGTTGCCTACGTGAATCGGCAGATCAACACCACCAACGAGGAGACTTTCGACCTCTCCTGCCCAGACAGCGTGCAGATGGCACCGTGGCGGGTGATTGATGCCACATCGGATACGTTCATTTTCGACATGCTCGACCTGCTGGCTGACATGGATACCGATGACGAACGCCCCAACCAGATTGACCACTACTACTTCCCAAGCATTCGAGGTGGCGACGCCATGCATCTCATGCATCTGGCGGCGATGTCCTATTACCTGACTGGCGAAGAGCAGTATCGGGATTTCCTCTTTGATGAGTTGATTGGCAACATCGATACTATCGGCGTGATGAAGACTGCCGGAGCATTCGATCTACCGAAGTACTGCAAGAAGTTCTTCGGGGAGCAGATTACCTTCGGACCCTGGTGGGCTTTCATCCAGTTGCTGGGCGATTCAGAGTTCAAGAACGAGGTAATGTCGGCCTTCCATGGGGAAATGTGGGGCAAGTTGGTCCGGCCATCGGGAAACGTCGATTTGAATATCATGTATGCCGGAGCGATCCCCCCCGAAATCGCGGTAGATCGAGAAGAGGCTTTGGCCTATGCCATGGACCAGCTCCCGTGGATGGGTGGCAACGGCGGCCTGCTCATGGGCTCACCCGATGATACGAAGTGGCTCGACGATCCGCGGCGCACATACACGACCACGGCCGAGGGCATCATGGCCTGGACGCCGGATGGCATCAATGCTGAATGCCCCACCCAATCAGAGGTAGACATCTGCTCCGCTGAGGTGGAAATCATGGGCATCACGCTACCCAATCTCACCGGCTGGAGCCCCTACGATTGCCCCGCAGAATTGGGACCGTACGACTGCGAAGTCGCACCTGGCAAATGCACCAAGGCCCAGGCCTCCGGGCCACTGCCCTTGAACCTGCGCAAGCACACCGACTATTTGTGGCAGCGCAACCCGTTTGAACTAGGAGCGGGGGCCAACCCGCAAGGGGGGCGGCAGTTCGCCGGCTCCGACCTCTCGGTGCCGTACTGGAATGCCAGGCGGTTTGGGTTTATCACTGCGGGTGAGGGGCAGGTCCTGGCTTGGCAGGATGGAGGAAGCTGCGAGTAGCAGCAGTGCTTGGTTTTACTTGACCGCCTGGTATTCCAGTTCCACCTTCGTATTACTCACTTGCTTCACGAAGACGTAGGTAACTCCGCCACTGACGTTGTTCTCGACCACAAAGCCCATACCCATGCGGGCATTGCGCACCATGTCAGTGTCGGCCTCAGAGAGGACGTGGTTGGGGATCTCGTGGAGATCATTGAAGATGACCGGTTCGCCATGGTCATCGGTGAAGACATGCAGCCGGCGCTGCTCGCCAGTGGTCGGGTCGAGGCCGGGGACCAGGTCCATGCCAACCGAGCCTGAGTAAGCGAGCATATCTACTTTCTGGGGCAGCGCATCGAAGAGCGAGCCGGCGCCGAAGATGCAGCCGGTGTCGGAGGACATGGCCACCGCGGTCTGCTCCGGGGCATCTTCCTCGATGTCCACGGCGACCTGCTGGTTGCTGCTGCCCGCCTCTTCGGCCTGCTCGTACATCGCAGCAATGGCTTCGCCGAGGTCGGCCGTCAGCGGCACCTCGAAGGTCTCGCCGGCCACAGTCTGTAATGCTACGATTCGGTCGTGGCGATCGGTGCGTGCCATCTCGGCGGCCAGCCTGAGGTTCTCGACAAGGTCGGCCGGCATCTGCACCGATGCCGCGCTCTGGTCGCTCCCGCAGAGGTCCTTGAGCAACGCAATGCCGTCTTCCGGAACAATGTCGATGACGGTGCAGCCGTCGCCGTTGTCACCGTCAAGGACGATACGTGCGGGGGCATCGTCACGAACCAACTGGAAGAGGACCCGCTCTTCCTGGCTGCCGCCGTAGTCACAACCTGATACTAGGCTCGTTGCTACCATCGCTGCCAGGGTCATATTGGTCAAGGTTCTCATATCTTTCTCCTTCCGGATTTCTTCGTTCTCGTTGTCAAGCACCCGCCTATTAGCGACTGCGAGGGGCAGGGCTTTAGGGAAAATCGGAGTGGCCGCGAAAATACTTCTGCGACCATCTGTGCGAAGGGTCTTGTCGGCATCGGAACGGCGTCGCCAGGGTGGTGACGCCGTGCAATCCGGCTGACGCCGGGTCCGGTGAACAATTGTGCTCCAAAGGGGAACATGACATACTGCCTCATGGGACCTCTTAGGAGAGTGCAATGATCAGAAGTCAATTGACGCACCTTATCGTGGCCGTCGGCCTGGCAACTGTCGGTGCGCTGGCACCGACCATCGCGCATGCCGCCTACTGCAGCGACAAGGCCAATGGCTGGTGGTGCGACGGCAATAATCTGGTGGTCTGTCAGAACGGCTCTCAGAGCAGCTCGGAGTACTGCTCCTGCGGCTGCAAGTCCATGCCGCCGGGCGAAGCCGACAAATGCGAATCGTGCGGCGGGTTCTGCGGCGACAAGGACAATGGCTGGTGGTGCGACGGCAATAATCTGGTGGTCTGTCAGAACGGCTCTCAGAGCAGCTCGGAGTACTGCTCATGCGGCTGCAAGTCCATGCCCCCGGGCGAGCCGGACAAGTGCAACGGCTGCGGCGGGTTCTGCGGCGACAAGGACAACGGCTGGTGGTGCGACGGCAACAACCTGGTGATTTGCAAGGATGGCTCGCAGACCAGTTCTGAGCAATGCTCCTGCGGCTGCAAGTCAATGCCCCCCGGGGAGCCGGACAAGTGTGACTCCTGCGGGTTCTGCAGCGGCAAAGGCGATGGCACCTGGTGCGACGGAAGCTGGCTGGTGCAGTGCAGCGGTGGCAACGAGATTAACTCGCAACAATGTGATAACGGCTGTACAGGCGGCAACGGGTCAGCGTCCTGCAATGACTCCGAACCGCAAAGCTTCTGCGCTGATCACAGCAATGGACATTGGTGCAACGGTGCCGACCTGGTGGAGTGCCAGGGTGGCACTCAGGTCTCCTCCTTCACCTGCGAATTCGGCTGCAAGTCCATGCCTCCGGGAAGCCCCGACAAGTGCGACGAAGAGGAGGTTGACCCGGTTGTGGACTTCTGCGACGACAAGAAGGATGGGGGATGGTGCGACGGATTTGACCTCGTCCAGTGCGCTGGCGGCAATACTCTGAGTAGCGAGGTTTGCGAATTCGGCTGCAAGTCGATGCCCCCCGGGACGCCGGACAAGTGTGATGAGGAAGATGTCCTGCCCGGCGAATTCTGCAGCGGCAAAGGCGACGGCTTCTGGTGCAACGGTGAGCTGCTGACCCTTTGCTCGGGCGGCAGCCAGCAGTCTTCCGTAGCCTGCCCCAAGGGCTGCAAATCCATGGACGTGGGGACTGACGACGAGTGCGTAACGGAAGCCCCCAGCACGCCTGACGGGACGCTGCTCACGGTGACCAAGGACGGTACTTGCGGTGATTTTGCCGGGAACATCGACCTTTGGGACGGCACTGGTCTGACACGGTGGAACCAGAAGGACTGGCCGGCTGATACCCTGGGTACTTGCGACGGCTTGACCATCAAGTCGTCGGGCTGCACCGTAACGTCCCTCTCAATGCTATACGCATACGTTGGAACGCCCCGTTCCGTGGGGAACAAGAGCGGCAACAAGCCGCCGCTGGAGGACGAGTGGCGCACCGAGAAGGAGGCCGGGCACACCCGCGGCTATGCCGGGACTGACTACTCCATCGACGGCAAATCAAAGCAGGGGGAATGCCTGGCGCGCTGGGACAAGAATCCCTCCGGAATCACCTTGCAGTACCACTACAATACTGCGTCAGGCTGCGTCGAGTATGGTGCCGCGGTGGCCATTGCCAACAGTCTCAACTCCGGTGTCCCGGTTCTCGCCGGTGTCCACTGGGAAGCTGGCGAGGAAGACCAGCACTGGATGCTCATCGTCGGCTCCCGCAACGGCGAACTACTCTTCAACGATCCCTGGGGGGGAGCCGAGGTCGAAGGTCTGGCACAGGGGACTCTGGGCAGTTACACCATCGACACCTTCTTTACGCCCTATATCTCTGGCGGCATCGGTGGCCCGGGGAATGGGGCTGCGGTCTTCGATGAGGATGGCCTGGGAGTCAGTGACGAGCGCACCGTGAGCCAGTTGCCCACCTTCCTCGACGACAACACTCCAACCAATCCCAACCTCATTATTCCGCCCGACGACGAAACCATCTCTGAGCCCGCCAGCGGGTGTCGGTCCGGCGGTTCCTCGGCCTTCCCCGCAGCCTTGCTGCTGCTTGTTCTGCTGGCCCTGCTGACTACTGTGCGAAGACGGTCACTGTCTGACTGAAGGTCTTCGTTTCCCCCGGCCCAAAGGAGAGCTTCGGGGTCCAGACTTCGACCTCCAATTCGTCCAGTGATGCTGGATAGGCGTAGAGCCAGGTGAACTCGAAATCGTCGGCGTCCCAGGCTTGTAGTACGTCCAGCCCGTTGCTGCCATGCACGATCCAACCGCCGTCGGGCATCTCCTGGTCGTAGAAATGAACGCCTTCTCGTTGCCCGGCGATGACGGCTGGCATCTCCTGAGTCACGGCCTTGCCGCTCTTGTCAGTGAAGGTTACGGTGGATTCTTCGAGTTGGCCCAGGTCCAGCTCCAGGTGAAAGCGAAAGCGGTCTTCGCGGGCACCGCCGAGGTTGGTTAACTCGGTGGTCTGGGTCAGGGTCGCCTGGTCGGGAGCGAGGGAGAAGGTACGCTTGAGGGCATAGTTATTGAGCGTCGCCTGGCTGGTAGTGACCGACAACGGTTCGTGGCTGACGAGGGTCGCCGGCTCGACCCAGCCGTAGGCCTCAAAGGTGCCCCCGATCCTGTCCTCCAGGCCACCGGCAAAGGGAAAGAAGAGATTGGGGATCAAGTTGTGAGCAGTAATCACTTGACCGCTCGCTTTGTGCGTCACACGCAGGGCACGGCCACCGAGTTGCGGGAGAGCCTCCACTCGCAGGTGTTCGTTCTCGATGACCTTGACGGGCAATGGCGATTGGAAGATGGAGCCGAGCAGTGCCAGCAGCGACGGGTCGCCGCCAACTTCTCGCACCGTTTGAAAGCCGTGGGTGGCCATGCGGTCGAGGAACTCCTTGATCTCGACGATGGTGGCCATCTCCCCCAGCCACACCAGCTTGTCCGCCACAAACTCGTAGCCATTGCGCGGAAAAAGCCGCGCATAGAGCAGCGGCATGCGGGCCACCTTGACCCGCTCCAGCAACTCGGCATCGTCGACAACGGCAGCTTCGGCCAGATCGAAATACTCTCCTGCTTTGGCCAGAATCACGTCCGAGAGATAGCCCTGCCCCGGGTTCGTGTAGAGGTGCATATGGATATCGTTGTCCGTGACCTCATCCAAGAGCATTTCAATGTATGACTGTAGGTGCGGGGCCGCCGCGCCGAAGTACCCGTTGAGGAACTCGGCCCGCAGAGCCTCAGAGTCCCGTTCCGGGTTCCAGAGCAGCTTCATGCCGTAGTAGGGACGCAGCAATGAGAACTCACCGCCCCCGCCACTGGCGCCCATGCCTTGCAGATAGATGCCCTCGACGCCGAGCCCACGATAGAATTTCATATCCGCGGCCATGGCCCGGAAATTGGGGAAGGGGTTGTAGTAATGGGTGAAATCGACGATGTAATGCCAAATGTAGAGGTGGTCGACCAACTCCGACCAGGCCTCGGCCCGCCGCTTATAATCGGCATTATGGGGGCAGGTGGCAATAGGATGGGCATCGCAGGAGGGATACATGTGGCAGAGCCAGACGGCGACGTTGGGATGCATCTCCAGGCCGACGGGAGGTTCTTCCGTGTACATGTAGGCTAGGGTTCCGATGAGCTTGTCGGGGTAGACCTTGGTGGTGCGCGCGGCCAATTCGTTAACGAACCAGAATTGGGTGCCGCCGGTGGTTTCGTACTTGGCATTCATGGCGGAGCAGGCATCGCAAGTGCAGTAGTTGTAGCGGTCCTTCTGGCTGAAGTTATGCTGGCGGACGTGGGGCTTGTCGGCCATGCGCTGGAGCATGCGCTCGGTGACGATATCGAGAACATCGGGGTTGGTGAGGCAGAGCTGGGTCTCGTCCCGCACCCGCACGCCGCCGATCTCGGAGAAGTACTCGGGGTGTTCGTCGAAGAACTCCTCGGGGCTGACGTACCAGAAGTAGCTGTGGGCACGGCCATCATGGGCATGTTCGATTCCCCAGTCGTTATCGGCCAGATTGTCCCCTGAATTGTCCCCTTTTCGGGCGAGGAAGGCATCGTCTTTGCCAGGCCACGCATAGGAAGTATGCCGCCAGAGAAAGGCTGGCTTGACGAGGGCATCGAGGGGTGGAACCGTTAGGTTGTTTTGGGTGGGAACCTCGGTCACGCCCGGCGCATACCAGCGAACTCCAACCACATCTTCAAGGAAACGGTGGACTCCGTAGAGCGTCCCGGCGGCGGCAGTTCCGGCAATGACAATATGGGGGGGAGCTGTCTTCCAGTAGAAGCCTTGTTCACCAAGTTCTTCATCGGTGGGCGCTACCCCGAGCTGAGCCGCGAGACCTCCACGTCCCAAGACGATGGTCGGGCTGCCTTGCGGGGAGTCGGTGACAATGAGCAACTCGGCCCCGGTGGCTTGCTGCAGATAGTCTTGCAACTCCAGGGCAGCGGTCTGCTCAGAGGGGCTGGCACTTTCCGAAAGCAAGATAACATGTTCGCTCACTCCGTTCGCCACGAGAGGCACTGCATCTCCCACAGAGACATCTGCGGTGCCATCGGGCGTTCTGGAATCGGGTCCCAGGTCCTGCCAGTCACCATCGGCCCGAGCATCCACAACCCCCACAACATCGTTGGGAAACGAGATGTCCGGGTTCTTGGACTCCGCTGAGCATCCAGCCAGCAACATGAGGAGGGCAACGTATTTGTGCATGTTATTACTCCGAATGGGTGGCTACTTAAGCAGTTCTTCCTGACCGTCCAGGGGACTTCCGAAGCCCGAATCGATGGCAGCCCTGATGGCATTGACATACCCATCATGGGAGTGATCCAGCTGTCTGGCCCGGGCGAGGATCTCGCCGACCTTCAAGCCACCAGCCTGGAGCCGTACAGCAGGTTCGGGGCCCAGGTCTGAGAGCAGGATTCCCATGCGGCCGGCCCCGGGAGAATCAAGGGGCCACACCGAAATCCCCAGCGAGAGCAGTGCCGCCCGATCAAGATCTCCCCAGAACTGGGCAACGCACGTGCCGGGGTAAGCGATGGCCAGTCGCCGTGCCTCTGTAGGGCCGATGGTCACCTTCACCCCCGGTTTCGCGGCCACCAGAACAACATCAATGGCCCCGCCTGGAAGCTCGTCATTGAGCGTTTCCACGGTTTCCACTGCGGCCCCACAGCGGCTCAGATGGTCCCGCAGAAAGGGTCTGAAAGGGTTGTCACAGACTAGGAGAACGCGGGTGCGAAGGATCTCAAAGCCAGCGTCGGTCAGCAATTTCGTCGCGGCCGGTCCCAGGTAGTCGAAAACTCCCACCCGGGGGTCCATTTCGTTGGTCCCCACCAGAGGAATGTGCCGCTCCTCGCAAGCTGTCCGGTCGACGTCACCCGGGCGGTGCTCCCAGCCTTCGTACATGAGTGACACCACGGCCTGCGGGTTCATGGACTCCACGACCGCGCGATCGAGGGGGCGGAGGTGCCGACAGTTGGTGATGATGGTGGCGGCATTGACCACCTCCTCGGAGAGGCTGGTGATGAACCGCAGGGGTTTCGTCGCACCGAGTTCCTGGGCCAATCTGGTGGTGGCGGCGAAGGCATCTTCCGCACTGCCAAAGGAGGAATCCCGGGCCAGGGCCACAACCTCGTCGGCCCCGGCGAAAGCGGCCATGGCCGCGGTGGCAGCGAAGGGTCCGGTGGCAGCCTCGGTCAACACATCGAGGCCTCGCAAATCGAGGCCTGTTTCGTCGACGACGCGTCGGACAATGCGGGCCGTCCTCACAACATCAAAGCCGGGTCTCACGAAGTTACCTCCTAGAATGTGCAGGAGCAGAAACGACGGGTGTGGTGCCATCGCAATCGCCGCTCCCAATTCGTCGCCAGCGATATTGGAGGTCGCTGCCAATCTGCAATTCCTCGTCCGGCTCGTAGTTACCGCCAGGGTTGGTATCCGCGGCCACTCAGTTCCAGTTGCCGTAGGTAGTATATGAACTGCTGTACTGCCAGACTCGGCCGGCGCCGCCGGAGCAACCGGAGGTCCACCCCCAGCACTTACCCCCGGGATTACTCTGACACCAACCGGGACCGGCACAGTCGTTGGTGGTGTAGTAGCAGGTTCCATAGGTCTTCTGGCAGGAGAGCTGAGCCTGCGACGAATTCAGAGTACTGGTTGGCACAGAATTGTACCAGGTCACGCCCTGGCCGTTGTTGTGAACATACTCCACGGACTTGCAATCTGCCGAACAACCGTCGCCGCCAACCTGGTTGCCGTCGTCGCAGGCTTCGCCGGCGTCCTTGATGCCGTTGCCGCAGCAAACCAGTGCCGTATGAACGCAGCCGCTGTCGGAATTGCAGCTATCGGCGGTGCAAGCATTGCTATCATCGCAGTCGAGGGCCGGACCGCCGACGCAGGAGCCGGCGGCGCAGGTGTCGCTGGTGGTGCAGGCATTGCTGTCGTCACACGCGGCGCTGTTGTTGGTATTGACACAACCGGTCTGCGCGTTGCAGCTATCATCGGTGCAAACGTTGCTGTCGTCGCAGTCGGGCGGCGTGCTGCCGACGCACTCGCCACCGGCGCAGACATCGAGGGTGGTGCAAGCATCGGAGTCGTCGCATTTCACCGTGTTGTTGACGAACTGGCAACCGATCCCGGCGACGCAGGCATCATCGGTGCACAGGTTGTCATCGTTGCAGGGCAGTGCTTCACCGCCAAGACAGGCTCCAGCGGCGCACTTGTCGTTGATGGTACAGACTTCACCGTCATCGCACGGGGAGGTATTGAGTGCGTAAACGCACCCGGATTGCGTGTTGCAGGAGTCGGTGGTACAGACGTCATCGTCATCACAGTCAGGTGGTGCACCGCCGACGCATTGTCCGCCGGCACAAATGTCGCCCGTGGTGCACTTGTTGCCGTCTTCGCAGGCTGCGACATTGGCGTCGTGAACGCAGCCAATCTTGGGGTCACACGAATCATCAGTGCAGGGATTCCCGTCGTCGCAATCGAGGGTACCGGTGGGGCCACAGACGCCGCCGTCACAAACATCCCCGGTGGTGCAAACATCGCCGTCGTAGCACTCCTCGGCGTTGTTGTCGTTGACACAGCCGGATTCGGGAGCGCAGGAGTCGTCGGTACAGACGTTACCATCATTGCAATTGAGCTGCCCGGCACCGACGCACTGGCCACCCGTACAGGCGTCTTTGGGAGTACAGGCATCGCCGTCGTCGCAAGCCATCGTGTTGGGCGCGTTGAGGCAGCCTGAGGCGGGGGCACAGGAATCCGTGGTGCAGACATTGTCATCATCACAACTGAGGGGCGCCCCCGGCACGCACTTGCCTTGGGCGCAGAGGTCGTCGACGGTGCACGCGTTGCTATCATCGCAGTCCGCTTCGTTGGCGGTATGAATGCACTGCCCGTCCTGGCAGGCATCGTCGGTGCACGGATTGTCATCTTCGCAGTCAGGTGCCACTCCGCTGGTACACTCCCCGTCGACGCAGACGTCGTTGACGGTGCACGGGTCTTCATCGTCGCAGGCGCCGGCTGCCGGCTCGTGCTTGCAGCCGCCCTCAGGAAGGCAGATGTCTTTGGTGCAGGGATTGCTGTCATCGCATTCAAGGCTGCCGTTGCCGAGGCACTTCCCCTTGTTGCAGACATCTTCGACGGTGCAGGTGTTGAGGTCGTCGCAGGGCGTCTGATTGAAGGTGTGGATACAGCCGGACTCGGCATCACAGCTATCGTCGGTACAGATGTTACCGTCGTTGCACTGCAGTGTACCCTTGCCCAGGCAGGCTCCGTTGCCGCAGAGGTCACCGGTGGTGCAAGCATCACCGTCGTCGCACGGCTGTTTGTTGGCGACGTGGACGCATCCCGCAACGGGGTCACAGGAATCGGTGGTGCAAACGTTCTCGTCGTCGCACCCCAAGGCCCCAATCCCCTTGCACAAGCCGCCGGTGCAGAGGTCGGTGATGGTGCAGAAGTTGCCGTCGTCGCACGCCACATCGTTGGGAACAGAGACGCAGCCGGTGCCAGAGTCACAGTTGTCATCAGTGCAAACATTGCCATCGTCACAGGCTAGTTGCCCCATGCCGACACAGCTACCTTCCTGGCAGACGTCCCCGGTGGTGCAAGCGCTGCCATCGTTGCAGGGCAGCGCATTGTTCTCATGGAAACAACCGTTGCCCGGGTCGCAGAGGTCGGTAGTGCAGGGATTGCCGTCGTTGCAGTTGACCTTTGGCCCGGCAACACACTCGCCCTGTTCACAAGCGTCACCGACGGTACAAGCGCTGCCATCTGAACAGCCGCCGCCCTCGTTGGCCGGGACGACGCTGCACTGGCCATTAGCGGGGTCGCAAACCGCCGTCTGGCATGGACTTGTCGGCTGCTCGCATTCCACCACCGATGCGGGGACCACGGCACATTGGTAGGGTACCTGAGTCTTGTTGCAAAAGAGGGTGCCGTTGCACTGGTTGCCATCCTCTAGCGCGCCACAATCGACGTTCTCCTGGCAGTCGCAGGGTGTTTGATAGCCACTGCAGCTTCCGCCGGTACAAGTGTCCTTGACGGTGCACGGATCGCCATCGTCGCAATCGGCCTGATTGTCCGTGTAGACGCAGCCTCCCGTGGGATTGCACGCATCGTCGGTACAGACATTGCCATCGTCACAGTTGATGGTGGAACCAACGCATGCGCCGCCCTCGCAATGGTCGGCGAGAGTGCAGACATCGCCATCATCACAGGTGGTCCCGGCCAGTGGCTCGTGGGTGCAGCCGGTCGCCGGGTCGCAGAGGTCGCTGGTGCAGGCGTTGCCGTCATCGCAAAGCAGGTCGTCGGTCTCGCCATTGCAGTCATTGTCAAGGCCATCGCAGGTTTCGG